>JBOGVI010000344.1:0-5344 GCA_050692695.1 Actinomycetota bacterium | reverse complement strand
CGGCGCAGGCCTCGAGGGGCCCGCCCGCGCCTAGCGAATAAGTACGAGGGCGTTCGGTTCCCGGGTCCTTCCTCCGGTCGACATGGTGCCCCAAGTGTACGGACGCATCGTCCCCTGTCAACCCGCCTGACCGGCGTCCCCCGGGCCAGGCTCCCCCGGTCCCCCTTGCCTCGGGGAGGGGGGCCAGTCGCTCGGACCACCTGCGTGGACGGGGGGCCGGGGGGACCGAGCCTCGTCGGGGGTCGGGACTAGGACGGGGAGACGCACCTCCACGATAGCGGGGACCTCCCGGGAACGCCACAGCACGTAGGCCATCCCGACCAGGGCCGCCAGGGCCACTGCCGCCGCGACCACCATCCCCCACACCCATCCCGAGGTGCCGCCTTCTTCTGCCGGTGGGGCGGGGGTCGTCGTGGGTAGGAGCGTCGGGCTGGGTCCGGCAGGCTCGGTGGGGCTCGGCACCGGCGTCACGGCGGGGGGCTGGAGCGTGACCTGGAACGTGGTGAGCCCGAGGAGCTGCTCGCTATCGGAGTCCGTCTGGGAGGCCGAGACCGACTTCAGGCCGGGCTCGAGGCCGCCCGGCACGGTCAGGCTGAGCCGGAATGCCCCGTCCTCGCCGACGGCGATCGCATCCTGGACCAAGATCCCGGCGAACGAGAGCTGCACGGAGGAGCAAGCCGCGCTGCCGCAGAACCCCTCCCCAAGTATGGTCACGGTAGTGCCTACCGTGCCCGCGGACGGCCTCACGGTGAGGGAGGGCGAGGCCTGGGCGTGCACCGGGACCGACCCCAGGGCCCACAGCGTGAACCCCGTGGTCCCCAGCACGACGATCCTGCCCGCAGCGCGCATCCCTCACCTCCGTTCGGGTCGCGGCCCTCAGCCTAGGAGGTTTCCGGGGGACGCGTTTGGCGTCCCGCCATCCTTGACCGCGCGCGATGGGCGAACGTAGCCTTCGCGCCGTGGGGGGCGCCCTGGACCCGGACCTGGCCGCGGTCGTGGCCGCCTTCCCCGCGTGGGCCGGCGCCGAGCCGGAGGTCTCGCCGCTCGAAGGCGGCATCACGAACCGGAACTTCCGGGTGGACGTACGGGGGGAGTCCTTCGTGGTCCGGCTGTCCGGCAGGGACACCGAGCTCCTCGGCATCGACCGAGCCGCCGAGGCGCTGGCGGGGACCAGGAGCCCGAACTGGCCGAGGTTGGCGCAACCCAGGGTCGGGCGCCACGCCTCGAGAGGCGACACGCGGGCGCCTAGCGGCCTACGGCAGCCAGGAACTCGTCGAGGTCCGGGGCCACGCGGAACGTGGGCTCGAGGATCCCCTCAAGCGCCTCGACCGTCTTGTAGCCGTTGCCCGTGACCAGGGCCACAGTCTCTTCGTCGGACCGGATCACGCCCGCCTCCCGCAGTCGCTTCAGGACTGCGATGGTCACCCCACCGGCGGTCTCGGTGAACACCCCTTCCGTCTCGGCGAGGAGCCGAACGCCTTCCACCACCTCGGCCTCGGTGCACGCGTCGATGGCGCCATCGGTCGTCCGAGCCGTCTGGATGGCGTACCAGCCGTCGGCGGGGTTCCCGATGGCCAGGGACTTCGCGATCGTGTTCGGCTTCACTGGGAGGACCTCGTTCGCGCCGGCCCCGAACGCGTCCGCCACCGGCGCGCACCCCTCGGCCTGAGCTCCAGAGATCCGGTACGAGCGGTCCTCCACCGCCGCGATGTCCACCAGCTCCCGGAAGGCCCGGTGGACCTTCGTCATCAGCGCGCCGGAGGCGACGGGCACCACGACGTGGTCGGGGAGTCGCCAGCCGAGCTGCTCGGCCACCTCGAACCCCAGCGACTTCGACCCCTCCGCGTAGTACGGCCGCATGTTCACGTTGATGAAAGCCCAGGGCAGCGCCTCGGCCACCTCGCTGCATAGCCGGTTCACGTCGTCGTAGTTGCCCTTCACCGCCACGACCTTCGCGCCGTAGGCCTCGGTGGCGAGGATCTTGGCCAGCTCCAGATCCTCCGGCACGAACACGTAGGCGGGCATGCCGGCATTGGCCGCGTGGGCGCCCGTGGCGTTGGCCAGGTTCCCGGTGGACGCGCACGAGATGGCCTCGAAGCCGAAGGCCCGGGCCATCGTGATGGCCACCGAGACGACGCGGTCCTTGAACGAGTTCGAGGGGTTGACCGAGTCGTCCTTGATCCAGAGCGTGTCGATGCCGAGGCGCTCGCCCAGGCGCCTCGCCCGGCGGAGCGGCGTGAACCCGGCGCCGAGGTCGACCAGCTCGATGCCGGGACCGCCCGGAAGGAGGAGCTCGTAGCGCCACAGCGTGGGCGGCCCGGCCTCCGCGTGCTTTCGGAAGAGGGCACCGTCCACGGCCTCAAGGTCATAAGCCGGCTCGAGCGGGCCGAAGCACTCGTCGCAGATCGTGAGGGGCTCCACCGGGTACCGGGCGCCGCACTCCCGGCACTCCAGGGCTTGGGGATTCGTGATGGTGGCCGCGCTCATCCTGTCACGGCCCCTTCGGACGCCGAGGACACCAGCCTCGCGTACTTCGCCAGGGCGCCGGTCTCGTACCGGGCCGCCGGGGGCTTCCAGGTCTCCCGCCGCCGGGCCAGCTCGGCCTCGTCCACCAGCAGGTCGATCCGCCGGTTATCGGCGTCGATCGCGATCCGGTCGCCGTCCTTCACGAGCGCGATGGGCCCACCCACCAGAGCCTCGGGCGAGATGTGCCCCACCGAGTACCCCTTCGTCGCGCCGGAGAACCGGCCGTCGGTGACGAGGGCCACGTCCTTGCCCAATCCGGCCCCGGCTACCGCCGCCGTGACCGCGAGCATCTCCGGCATGCCGGGTGACCCCTTCGGGCCCTCGTACCGGATCACGATGACGTCGCCGGGCGCGATCGCGCCGGCCGTGAGGGCCTCGAAGGCCGCCTGCTCCGAATCGAACGGGCGAGCCGTGCCGGTGAAGGTCAGGGACTCCGCCCCTGCGATCTTCATGACCGCTCCTTCCGGCGCGAGCGAGCCGTACAGGATGGCGGTTCCGCCGGTGGGGTGGATGGCGTCGGCGATGGGGTGCACCACCGTGCCGTCCGGAGCCGGCGGCGCCACCTGGGCGAGGTTCTCCGCCACCGTCCTCCCCGTCACCGTGAGCGCATCGCCATACATCAGTCCGGCGTCCAGGAGCTCCTTCATGATCACCGGAACGCCGCCCACCCGGTCCAGGTCCGACATCACGAACCGCCCGGCGGGCCGCACGTCCACGAGGTGCGGGACGTTCCGCGAGATCCGGTCGAAGTCATCGAGGGCCAGCTCCACCTTGGCCTCACGCGCGATGGCCAGCAGGTGCAGCACCGCGTTGGTGGAACCGGCAACCGCCATCACCACGGCGATGGCGTTCTCGAACGCCCGCCTCGTCATGATGTCGCGTGGGGCGATACCCCTCTCCAGGAGACGGGTCACGGTGATGCCCGACTCCCTCGCAAACACCTCGCGCCGGTAGTCCACGGCCGGCGGCGAGGCGGCGCCCGGCAGGGACATCCCCAGGGCCTCGGCAGCAGCGGCCATGGTGTTCGCCGTGTACATGCCGGCGCACGAGCCCGCGGTGGGGCACGCCGCCCGCTCCATCCCCAGCAGCTCCTCGTCGGTCATCGATCCCTTGGCGTGGGCCCCCACGGCCTCGAACACGTCCTGGATCGTTACGTCCCGGCCCTGATAGGTGCCGGGCAGGATCGTGCCGCCGTACAGGAAGACGGCCGGGAGGTTCAGCCGGGCCATGGCCATCAGCATCCCGGGCTCGCTCTTGTCGCAGCCGGCGATCCCGACCAGCCCGTCGAACCGCTCGGCGTGCATCACGAGCTCCACCGAGTCGGCGATGACCTCCCGGCTGATCAGCGAGGCCTTCATCCCCTCGTGGCCCATGGCGATGCCATCGGACACGGCGATGGTGGTGAACTCGATGGGCACGGCCCCGCCCTGGCGCACGCCCTCCTTGGACAGCGCCGCCAGCTTGCCCAGGTGGTAGTTGCACGGCGTGACCTCGTTCCACGAGGACGCCACGCCGACCTGAGGTCTGCCGAAGTCCTCCTCGGAGAACCCCACCGCTCGGAGCATGGCGCGGGCCGGGGCGCGCTCCGGGCCCTCGGTCACATCCCGGCTTCGCGGTCGATCGACGCCCACGACGACCTCCAACATCATGGGTCAGGATGGACCCCGCACGCTACCAGATGGTACGCACGCCGTGTCCGAGGCCAGCTCGGTGGATCGAACGGACGGGAGCGTCTTCGTCGGCGCTCATTCGATCGTCCCTCTGATCATCTCGATCGTCCTCAGGACATCGTCTCCCGACATCTCCCGCGGACCCCGGTTGGAAAGTTCGTGCGCGAGCCGGCCGACGAGGTCCCACCGGTCGGTCACAAGCCGTCGGGCCTCATCCCTCAGCGTCTCGACGCGCTGGTGCCGAAGGTACCCGATCGTCGGGGTATCGGAGACCTCGTCGATGACGTCCCCGAGGTACTCCGGGTCAACCATGTTCGCCAGTTCTTGTGCCCGAGGGTAGTCGAACGCGCCGTACTCGCTCGGTCTACTCGACCGGACAGTCTCGGCCTCCGGGCCCCCGTACGTGATTAGGATGTCGTCGTCGATTCGATAGGCGTCCGTCTGGTCGAACGATCGGAGCCCCTCGGACACCCCCGACAAGGCGACCCGGCGTCGGGATTCGGGAACGGACCACCCACAGTAGACCCGTCCGGCGTATTTGTCCGTTGGGACGATCGAGATCTCCCATAGGGGTACCCCTCGGAAATAGGCGACGACCATGTGTCCGGCCTCATGAACCGCGATCGCTTCGAGGTCCTCCGAACTCATTGGGAACGCTCCACGTTCTTCAGGATCCCTGTTCGACGACGCGCACAGTTCGGGCACGCGAGGCGCCGGGTCCCATCCGGCAACCCGGCGTCGGGTGGCGCACCGCGCCTTGGGGCATCTTCATCGTCGAGGCGAGGGTCAACCCGGTCGCCCATCGCCGCTCCTCAAGTAGGAGGGTAACCCGAGTCCGTGCGTCAGCGGGTGATTCCAGAGGGAGCGGCTCGACCCCGTAAATGCGCTTTGGCTCCTCGGAGACGCCGTCCCGATCGAAATGGGCGGCTCCAAGCCCGAGAGGGCGTCTGTCCAGGTGAAAGGCCTGTCGTAGGGTATCCGCACGATACGGGGGAGCACGGAGTGAACTCGATGCACGCCGGGCTGGTGCCGCGGATGCCACGCGGCTGGTGGATGGAGGAGGCGCTGGCGCAGGACCCCGGCGAGCCCTGTCCCCCCCTGTCCACCGACACCGCCGCGGACGTCGTGATCCTGGGGGGCGGCTACAC
>JBOGVI010000343.1:0-3389 GCA_050692695.1 Actinomycetota bacterium | reverse complement strand
CGTTCGGGGAGCGATTGGCGGCGCCTCCGATTGCCGCTTTGTGGCGTCATCCCTCACAGGAACGGGTGCCAACCACGCGCGCAGTGCGACCTCGGTAGGTCAGTCCCCCGAGATGCGAATCCGCTCGAGGACGACGTCGGTCGTGGGTCGGTCCTGGGCGCCGGTTGTGACGCCCGAGATGGCCTGCACCACGTCGTAGCCCTCCACCACCTCGCCGAAGATGGTGTGCTTCCCGGTGAGCCACGGAGTGGGGACCACCGTGACGAAGAACTGGGAGCCGTTCGTGTTCGGGCCGGCGTTGGCCATCGCCAGGAGTCCGGGGCGGTCGAACGCCGGCCCCTGTGGGGGGCACTCGTCTTCGAACTCGTAGCCCGGCCCGCCCATCCCGGTGCCGGCGGGGTCGCCGCCCTGGATCATGAAGCCCGGGATGACCCGGTGAAAGACCGTGCCCGGGTACAGGGGTTCGGTCTTCGCCTTCCGGTCCCGCGGATCGGTCCACTCGCGCGCGCCTATGGCCAGGTCCACGAAGTTCGCCACGGTCCTCGGCGCATGCTCGGGCATAAGCCGCACCGTGAACGCGCCCTCCGAGGTTTCGAACGTCGCCGTTGCCATGGTGGGTCCCTTCGGTCGAGACGAAGCGGCAAGTCTACGACGGGGGCTCGGCGTCGGGAGAGGCTCCGTCCGAGGATGGCGCCCGGTCGGGCGATGCCGCCCGTCGCGGGCGAGCCTGCCATGGGAAGGCGGGAGGCAGGTAATGCCGGTCGGCGTAGCGGTCCGACGACCAGGGCGCCGGCGGCGCCATCGTCAAGCGGGCCAGCCCGATCAACGCGGCATCGTAGTTCACCCGCCACCCCGCGAAGTCGCGCCAGGCCTGATCTCGGTCGGGCTTCATGGCCACGCCGGCCCGGGCCAATCGGTCGTATGCCGCGTCGAACTCGTCCCGCTCGATCGAGATGGGATCGGTCGGCGCGGGGTCGTCCGGGACGGCGATCCAGAAGAACTGCGCGATGTGCCGAAGGCACAGGTATCCGGCGCGGATCATGAACTCGGCCTCGGGCGTCCGGGGGACGTCGACGCTCGAGACGTACAGCGACGCGCCGTCCAGGATCGCACCGGCGGCCGTGACCCACGACTCGTCGGCATGCGTGGACCGGAAGAACGCGAGGGCCGGGAAGGAGCTGTGGCTCTCGTCAACGCTCACGAACCACTCCTCCCAGTCCTTCCACAGCCCCTTCAGGCTCTCCAGGCGTCCCACGCGCCACGCCAGCTGGATCAGGTAGACGCCCGACGGCGGCCGCCCCGCCCGCACCTCCAGCTTGGCCACGCCGGTCTCCCGGCGGGAGAAGGCTCCGTACAGGCTGGGGAGGTAGGAGATGAACAGGGCCAGGAACCCCAGCCCCACGGCCGCCTCCGTGAACATCAGGACCTCCGTCGGCAGGTCGTGCGGGCGCTCGAACCCCAGCGTGAACAGCGCGGAGCCGGACTCTCCAAAGGAGCGGCGGAACGGGTAGTTCCCCAGGCCCCAGTACATCGCCGTGTAGCCGGCCAGAACCATCGTGAGCCACAGGGCGAGCAGCGTAAGGAGCGCGACCGGCGCGTAGAAGGCCATCACGGCGTCCCGGCGCCGGTACTCGTGGCGCTGGTTCGCCCGAAGCCAGAACACCCGCCTGACGAGAACGAACACTGCGCGGGCGAGGTAGGCCTGGAGGGCCCGGGGGACAAGGAACACCCTGACCGCGGAGCGGAGGGTGAATAGCACGAGCGTCGCGCCCGCGACGAAGGCGAGGACGTTCAGAACCACCACGGCCCGGCGAGCTTACTCTGGGCGAGCCGGGTTGGCCGGTCAGCTACGGGATGGGCACGCGAAGTCGGGCGGCGAGTCCACCCTGATGTCCCTGGGCAGCTCGATCCAGTCGCTCTTGGTGAACGCGAGGACGCGGTACGTCACCTTGAGCCGCCAGAAGGTGGTGAAGGTGCCGGCCGGGTAGCGGTCGCAGTTCGAGAACTGGGTTCGGATCACGATCCACCGCCGACCCCCTCCGTCCAGTGAGAACGGCAGGAACTTCTCGAGTGAGGGGTCACCCACGGCGATGCTTCCGGCGCCTCGCTTCTCCGACGTCTCCACCCTGACCGGAGCGAGCAACTCCTCGTTACCGGTGAACTGGATGCGCTGGAGGTTCAGGGGCACCGGTCCGTCGTTGATGAGCATGAAGCCGAAGGAGAAGGTGCTGCCGTTCGTGTACACCGGGTGGATCATGTTCCCGGTCCGAATCGGCTCGGACGACGCGAAGTTCCCGATCGTCAGCGGCTGGTAGCGAACGGCGAACACAACCAGCGCCGCCAGGACTGCCAGGACGAGGAAGTAGACGACCAGGCCCATCAGGCGCTCGCTCCATCGCGACCTTAGAACCGTCGCGGGCATCGGCCTACCGGTCCTGCGCATGATGGGCATCGTCGCTTCCTTACCTACATCTTTCGGCGGGCGAGCCCCGGGACCTTAGCCCCGGATCTGAATCTGTCCCCCGGCGTCCGTACGTGCACCGAAGCTCGAAGCACCAAAGTTGTCGATGGCGATGACTTCTACGACGGGCGCCGACGAGAACCACCCGCTCGCGCCGGGCTCCGGCGTGAACGCCAGCTCCCCAGTAGGTGGGTCGTGTCGATCTTCAGCCGTCCGGGGACCAGGAGGAGGGTTCGAGGTCGGTGCCCGACGAGGCCCCTTAGTCCTTTCAGCCGGTCAACTGGGCGGCCAGGTCCCCCGGCTGGCCTACGGGGAGCTTGCACACGAAGTGCTCGCACACATAGGCAGTCGCCTTCCCGTCGACGGCGACGCGGTCTTGGAGCAGCGCGACCTTCCGGCGCGACTCCTCGTCGTCCGGCGCGGCCACCGCCAGCACGTGGTTCGGCACGAACCGCTTCGCGGTCACCTCGGCCGCAAGGGCCCGGGTGTCCTCAGCCTGCGGATCGCCGACGATGGCCACCTCTCGGGCGGGTGACAGGTACAGGTCGAGCGCCGACAAGGCCTGGCCGAAGCCCGTGGGGGCCCTCGCCATGTGGTCGCGCACCACGCGCAGCGCGGACACGCCCGCGCGCTCGTACTCCTGCTCGCCCGTGAGCAGGGCCAGCCGCTGGAGCACGTCGGCGGCGGCAGAGTTCCCCGACGGCACCGCGTTGTCGAACAGCTCCTTCGGCCGGATGACGAGCGCCTCGGCGTCGGAGCCGGTCTGGAAGAAGCCGCCTCGGTCCCGGTCCCAGAACAGCCGGAGCAGCTCGTCGGCCAGGGCCCGGGCCTTCTCGAACCACCGGAGCTCGTACGTGGTCTCGTAGAGCACCAGGCAGGCATCGGCCATCAGCGCATGGTCGTCGGCGTACCCGGGCCGTCCGGCCTT
>JBOGVI010000342.1:0-5681 GCA_050692695.1 Actinomycetota bacterium | reverse complement strand
TCGGTGATCGTGACGACGTCGTCCAGGAACACCGCGAAGACATCCCGCTGGCCTTCGAGCGTGGTCTCCGTGACGACGTCCTGGCCGACCTGCTCGGACCGGGCTTGGACCTCCTCCACCCAGCCCGTGATCTCGGTGCACACGGCGACCTCGTATTCCTCGGCGCTCACGGTCCCGTCGCCGGTGCCGGCCGCTCCCCCGCCGTCGCACGCCGTGGCCACCGCGAGGACCAGCACCATCCCGACCCAGAACCTTCGCCGAACGACCACACCAACCCCCCGCAAGGCTCGGGCCGGAGACCCGAGCGGCCAACGGCCGATCCTACCTTCTGCGCCGAGCGGCCTGCTCCATCTCGCGCCGATGGTCCCGCTCCAGGGTGGCCTGGCGCTTCTCGTACTCCCGCTTCCCCCTGGCCAGGCCGAGCTCCACCTTGACCAGGCCGTGGAAGAAGTACACCCGGAGCGGCACCAATGTGAGCCCCCGCTCCTGGGTCTTCCCCACCAGCCGGTTGATCTGGTTCCGATGGAGCAGCAGCTTTCGGGTGCGCACCGGGTCGAAGGCCCGGTTGTCCGCTTGCGCGTACGGGGGGATGTGCATGCCCTCGATCCACACCTCGCCGTTCCGAACCCGCGCGAACGCCTCGGCGAGCGATCCACGTCCGCCCCGGAGCGACTTCACCTCGGATCCCGTCAGAACGATCCCCGCCTCGAACCGTTCGAGGATGTGGTAGTCGTGCAACGCTCGTCGGTTGGAGACGACGGTCTTCCGGTCGGGGTCGGCCTTGGGGCTCACTGCCCGGAGCTTAGACGTCGAGGAACCGGCGCATCCCCACCATGGCGGCGGAGACCGCGACCGCGGCCCCGGCGACCAGCAACCACGGGATGACCGCCAGGACGTCGGCGTTCGTGACCCATGGCACGAACCGGATCTTGCCGTAGAGCGGGTTGATGAACGCGACCTTCAGCCCGAACAGACACAGGATCGCGGCGCCCGCGCCGATCAGGCTCTCGAACAGGCCCTCCAACAGGAAGGGGGCCCGGATGCGCCAGTTCGTCGCGCCCACGAGCTTCATGATTCCGATCTCCTTGCGCCGGGCGAACAGCCCCATCCGCACCGTGTTGGCGATCAGGATGGCCGCGGCGATCAGCATCACCACCGAGACGATCAGCACGCCCCACCGGAACACGCGCGTGACGGCGAACAGGCGGTCCAGGAACTCGCTCTGGTCAACAAGGTTGTCGATTCCGGGTTCGGCGCAGACCCACTTCATGACTCCCTCGACATCCTGAAGAACGCATCCAAGCACGCCGGCCACCTCTCGAAAGCGCTCGGGATCCGCCATTTTGACCCGAAGTGAAGCTGGCAAGGAGTCGCAGTTGACGTTCTGTACAAGGGCCGTCTGGGTCTTGAACAACTCCTTGAACAAGACGCAGGCTTCCTCTTTCGTCTGATAGTGCACGTCGGCCACGGCATCGAGCCTCTCCACCTTGTTCGTGAGGGTCTGCACGGTCTGGGGATTGACCGGGTCGGAGAGGTACACCGCAACCTCGACGTTGCCCGTGGTGGCCGTGATCATCAGGGTCACCTGGCGCGAGATCAGCAGGGCCAGGCCGAGCAGCAGCAGCGCGATGAAGGTCGTGGACACGGCGGCGAACGCGACCAGCCCGTTCCGCCGGAGGCCCGACGTGACCTCGCGGAACATGAAGTCGAACCGGCCCGCCATCTAGCTGTACACCCCGCGGGACTGGTCCCGGATGACCCGGCCACCGTCGAGCTCGATCACGCGCCGGCGCATGGCGTCCACGATGGCCTGGTCGTGGGTAGCCATGACCACGGTCGTGCCGATGCGGTTCACCTTGTCGAGCAGCCGCATGATGTCCACCGACGTGCTGGGGTCGAGGTTCCCGGTGGGCTCGTCGGCCAGCAGCACCAGCGGCCGGTTCACCACGGCCCGAGCGAGGGACACCCGCTGCTGCTCACCTCCCGACAGCTCGTCCGGGTAGTTGTTCAGCTTGTTTCCCAGGCCCACCAGGTCGAGGATCTCCGGCACCCGCTGGTCGATCACGTGCTTCGGCTTGCCGATCACGTCGAGGGCGAAGGCCACGTTGTCGAAGACCGTCTTGTCCTGGAGCAGCTTGAAGTCTTGGAACACGGTCCCGATGTTCCGGCGGAGGTACGGGACCTTCCAGGGTGAAAGCCGGGCCAGGTTCTTCCCGGCCACGTAGATCTCGCCCTTGGTGGCCTCCTCCTCCTTCAGGAGCAGGCGGATGAACGTGGACTTGCCCGACCCGGACGCGCCGACGATGAAGACGAACTCACCCTTCTCGACGTCGATGCTCACGTTCTCGAGCGCGACGGTGTTCTTGTAGACCTTGGTGACGAGTTGAGTATTGATCATTCTCAGGGGGGTCAAGGAGGGCTCGAACCGCGGGAGAGTGTAACAGGCGCCCCCGGTGAACGGAACGAAGCTCCACTACGCTGAGCAGCCGTGAAGACGGTCCAACGGGGCCTGGCCCGGCCCCCGACCGCGGCTTCGGGGGCGGCGCCCTCGCGATCCCGCCGGCTCGCGGCGGCCCTAGCCGGTCCGGCGCTCATCGTCGCCTCGAGCCTCGTCGCCATGCGGGCGTTCGCCTTCGCGAACCTCCTCACGAACCAGCACCCCGACATCCTCTCGTTCTGGTTGCCGCGGTCCTGCCTGATGGGCCGGAGCCTCTCCGCCGGGCACGTTCCGCTGTGGAACCCCTACGAGATGGCCGGGTCGCCGTTCGCGGCAGACCCCCAGTCGGGCTGGCTGTACTTACCGTGGATGCTGCTGTCGTGGCTGCTTCCGTGCGGCGCGGGCCTCCGGGCCTTCATCGTGCTGCAGCCCATCCTCGCCGGCCTGGGCCTTTACTGGTTCCTGCGGAGGGAGCGGCTGCACCGGACGGCCGCGACGGCGGGCGGTCTGTCGCTCGCCATGATGATCGCCGCGTCGAACGTCGCGATCTCTCTCCCCTTCGCCGGGACCCTGGCGTGGACCCCGCTCGTGCTGGTCGGGGCGTCCGGGTTCCTGTCGGCCGACCGATGGGCCCGTCGGCTGCCGTGGTTGGCCCTGGGCGCGGTGGCGTGGGGACAGGTGGCGAGCGCGCACCTGTCGCACGGCCTGGTGATGTGCACGGCCATCGTCACGGCGTTCGTCGTGGCGCGTTCGATCAACGAGGTTCGGACCGGAGCCCGGTCGGTAGCCCCGGCGGCGCTCCTCGCGTTGGGGTTCCTGGCGTTCCTCCCCCTGGCCAACCTGGCCATCCTGATGCCGAGGTTCTCACTGATCCCCCATACGAGCCTGCGCGGCGGGTACGGCGCCCTCGGCGGGACCCTCGCCCGGATCGCCGGGGCAGAGGACCGACCGATCCCGACCACCGGGACGTGGAGCGGATGGCCCTTCGCCCTCGCGAGCGCGCCGGGCGCATACGCGGGCGCGGCCATCCTGCTGCTCGTCCCCGCGGCGCTCCGGGCCCGCGCTCGCCGGTACCTGGTGGCGGCGTTCGCCGCGACGGGAGCCGTCGCATACGTGCTGACCCTGAACGCGTTCGTGGGGGCCGCGTGGTTCCGGAGTCTCGTCTTCCACGTTCCTTTCGGCGACGTGTACTTGCACAATCCCGGACGACTCCGTCACCTCGCGCTGCTCGTGGTGTCGGTGTTGGGAGCGATTGGGCTGCAAGGGTTCCTGGACCGGCGTCCGTCCAGGCGCGAGGCGGCGTGGTGGACGAGCGGGGCGGCGGTCCTGTTCCTCGCGCTGCCTTTGTCGCTGGGCGCGCACCCCTGGCGGTTCGTCGTGTTCGTCATCGGGGCCGTCGCCACGGTCCCCGTGCTCATCGCGCTGGTCCGGGGGCGGCGGTGGGCCGCCGCAGTCCTCCCCCTGGTGTTGGCCGCCGACCTCCTCGGCGGGGCGCTGTGGTCCTCCGCCTACGAGGGAGGCACCGTGTACCTCGGGCTGGAGCGGACGGGGCACCCGGGCCTGGCCCCCCAGCCGCTTCGATCGCCGCGGGCGGTCGTGGACCGGTACCTCGCCCCGGGGCGGATCGCCCGGTACCTCCAGGCGGAGGGCCGGGACGAGGCCCGGTACGTGGCGTGGATCCCGCCGGCCGCGTACTTCAACAAGGGTTACCTGTTCACCCAGGACGCCGAGCACTGGCCGGCGCTGCTGCTCGGCCGCGCCTTGTTGTTCCGGCTACACGACGCGCTCGGCTACTCGCCGATCCAGTCGCCCCGATACTGGTCGTACGTCCGGGCCACGAACAGGCTTCCGGTCTTCTACAACGCGTCGGTGCTCCAACTTCCGTCGCTCGAAGACGTCCGTCTCCTCGGCGTCCGCTACCTGATCGCGCCCCGAGGGATCACGCCGCCTCTCCGGAGCTTCGTCGTGGAGTCGGAGCGAGGATACGAGCTGCACGAGGTGGCCGGGTGGCAGCCCCGAGCCTCGGTGGTCACCGACTGGACGGTGGTCCCGGGTGGCGTGGATGCGCTCCGGGCCGTGCTGGAGCCCGGGTTCGACCCGGGGACGACGGCCGTGGTCGAGGGCGAAGAGGGTTCGGCCGCAGCGGCGTCGCCGGGGTTGCCTGGGTCCCCAGGGTCACCGGGGCAGGCCACCTACCGCGAGGTGTGGCCGGAGGATCTTCGCATCGCCGCCCGAGCCACCGCGCCGTCCATCGTGGCCGTGCGGAACGCGTGGGCCCAAGGGTGGTCGGCCACGGTGGACGGGCGCCCCGCCCCGGTAGTTCGGACCGATTACTTCCTCCTGGGCGTGCCAGTCCCAATGGGCAACCATGAGATCCGGCTCACATACCAGGATCCGATGATCGGCCGGGGCCTGAAGGCGTCGGCGTTCGTCTGGCTGGCGGTCGTGGCGGCGTTCGCGGCTCCCGGGCTGGCCGGCCGGCGGCGCCGTCGAACGGCGCCGGAGCCGCCCTAGGCGGCCTGGCCGTTCTCGGCTCGGCGGCGGAGCTCCGCCTCGATGAGCCGGTCGATGTCGCCGTCCAGGACCCGGTCGACGTCCCCGGTCTCGACGTTCGTACGGTGGTCCTTCACCAACCGGTAGGGCGCGAGCACATACGAGCGGATCTGCGAGCCGAAGTCGATGCCTCGCCGCTCGCCCCGCAGGCTCTCCAGCTTCTCGTGCTGCTCCCGGCGCATCCGCTCCGCCAGGCGGGCCTTCAGGATCCGCATGGCCACGGCCCGGTTCTGGAGCTGCGACCGCTCATTCTGGCATGCCGCGGTGATGCCGGTCGGGATGTGGGTGATCCGCACGGCCGAGTCGGTCTTGTTCACGGACTGCCCGCCGGGACCGGTGGAGCGGTACACGTCGATCCGCAGGTCCTTTTGGTCGATCTCGACGTCTTCCTCGTCGGTCTCCTCGAGGAGCGGGATGATGTCCAGGCTGGCGAACGAGGTGTGCCGGCGCTTGGCTGCGTCGAACGGCGAGATGCGCACCAGCCGGTGCACCCCCCGCTCCGCCGACAGGAAGCCGTAGGCGTTCGTCCCGTGGACGATGAACGTGGCGCTCTTGATTCCGGCCTCCTCCCCCGGAAGGAGCTCGTCCACCTCGACGTCGAAACGGTTGCGTTCCGCCCACCGCAGGTACATCCGAAGCAGCATCTCGGCCCAATCCTGGGACTCGGTGCCACCGGCTCCCGCGTGCAGCG
>JBOGVI010000341.1:0-1574 GCA_050692695.1 Actinomycetota bacterium | reverse complement strand
ACCTGATCGCTCTGCACTCCGAGCATCCGACGATCCCCACCACCTTCAGGTGCTCGTGCCGGTCGATCCACCTCGACTCAATCCGCGAGCAGCAAGGATCCTGCTGGAGATCCTGCTCGACGCTCGTCGCGGCGGTCCGGAGGCGCCCTGCGATGACAGCTCCCCAGCGTAGCATGACCCCCGATCCCCACCTCAACGCCAACCGGCCACCTCCCCAAGCCGGTCGCAGGAAGGAGCACGAGATCGTGAAGCCTTTCGCGTTCTACGGACGGGTCTCGACCGAGGACCGGCAGGACCCGGCCTCATCCCGGGCCTGGCAGCTCCGGCGGGCCCTGGAGCTCGTCGAGCCGGCAGGCGGCGCGATCGTCACCGAGCTCTTCGACGTCGGGCAGTCCCGGTCCCTTCCCTGGAAGCGCCGGCCCGAGGCCTCCAGGCTCCTCGAGCTCCTCCGCTCCCCCGACCGGGCCTTCGCGGCAGTCGTGATCGGAGAGCCCCAGCGCGCCTTCTACGGTGCCCAGTTCGCCCTGACCTTCCCGCTGTTCGAGCACTACGGCGTCGAGCTGTGGGTGCCTGAGGTCGGCGGTCGGATCGATCCCGGCTCTGAGGCCCACGACATGGTCATGACGCTCTTCGGAGGGATGAGCAAGGGCGAGCGCTCCCGCCTCCGAACCAGGGTGCGAAACGCCATGGCCGCCCAGGCGGCGACCCAGGGGCGGTTCCTCGGTGGCCGCCCGCCGTTCGGGTACCGCCTTGCTGATGCGGGTCCTCATCCGACGCCTGGGAAGGCCGCGCTCGGCGTCCGGCTCCACGCCCTGGAGCCCGATCCGGTCACGGCGCCCATCGTGGTCCGGATCTTCGAGCAGTACGCCTCGGGGAAGGGGCTCTACGCCATCGCGGAGGGACTCACCCGGGACGGGGTCCCCTGCCCCTCGGCATACGACCGGGCCCGCAACGCCCACCGGACGGCGGAGGCCTGGAGCAGAGCGCGGTCCGGGCCATCCTCCTGAACCCCCGGTACACGGGCGTGTCGGTGTGGGGCCGTCAGCGCCGTGAGGAGGTGCTGGTCGACGTGGAGGACGTGGCGGCCGGGCACCGTAGCAAGATGGTCTGGAACCCACCCAACACTTGGGTCCACTCGAACGGTGCCACCAATCCAGCCCTGGTCTCTCCCGACCTCTTCGAGCAAGCGGGCAGCCGCATGATGACCGGCCAGGGTAGGCCAGGACGCAAGAAGCCCCGCGGGTCAGAGCGACCATACGTTCTTCGGCGTCTCATTAGGTGCGGAGTCTGCAAGCCGCATGCAAGGGAACTGGAACCATGAACAGCCCTACTACCGGTGCCGCTTCCCCGCCGTGTACGCCCTGGCCAATCGGATCCAGCATCCCAAGACGGTCTACGTGCGTGAGGCCGAGATCATCCCCGCTCTCGACGCCTGGCTGGCACAAGTGTTCGATCCGGGCCGGCTGGACGAGACCCTAGAGGCCCTCCTCGCGGTCCAGGGCCCCTCGGCAGCGGAGGAGGCGCGTCTTGCCGGGGCCCATCGAGCCCTGGCGCAGGCCGACGCGAAATTAGAG
>JBOGVI010000340.1:0-2151 GCA_050692695.1 Actinomycetota bacterium | reverse complement strand
GAGGCGCAGGGGCGCGAGATCGTCCACCTCGAGCTGGGCGAGCCGGACTTCGTCACGCCGGAGCACATCCGGCAGGCGGCCAAGGACGCCCTGGACCGGGGCGAGACTCACTACGTTCCCGCGCCGGGCATCCTGCCGCTTCGCGAGGCCGTGTGCGCGTTCCTGGAGCGGCACGGCCGGTTGGAGACCACCCCCGACCGGGTCGTGGTGACCCCCGGAGCCAAGCCGATCATGTTCTTCACCATCCTGGCCCTGTGCGAGGAGGGCGACGAGGTCATCTATCCCGATCCCGGGTTTCCCATGTACGAGTCCATCGCGGCTTTCGCCGGAGCGAGGCCGGTGCCCATCCCGCTCCGCGAAGAGAACGAATTCCGCCTGGACCCGGACGAGCTCGCATCGCTCGTCACGGACCGGACCAAACTCTTGGTCCTGAACGCGCCGCACAACCCGTGTGGGAGCGCGCTCACGCGCGAGGACCTCGAACCCATCGCCCGGACGGCGACGGAACACGACTTCGCCATCCTGTCCGACGAGGTCTACTGGAAGATCCGGTACGAGGGCGAGCACGCGAGCATCCTCGACTTCGACGGCATGGCCGAACGCACCGTCCTCCTCGACGGCTGGTCCAAGACATGGGCCATGACGGGGTGGCGGCTGGGGTTCGGCGTGTTCCCGGAGCCCCTGGCCGAGCCGGTGACGCGCCTGGTCATCAACTCGGTGTCGTGCACGTCGGCGTTCAGCCAGCACGCCGCCATCGCCGCCCTGACCGGCCCGATGGAGCCCACCGAGCAGATGGTCGCCGAGTTCCACAAACGCCGCGACGCCATCGTGACCGGGGTGAGCGCGATCGAGGGCGTCTCGTGTGTCACCCCCGACGGCGCCTTCTACGTCTTCCCCAACATCACCGGCCTGGGTCGGACGTCCAAGGAGGTCGAGATCCACCTGCTGGAGCGCGCCGGTGTGGCCGCCCTGGCCGGCACGGCGTTCGGTCGGTACGGCGAGGGATACCTCCGGTTCTCCTACGCGAACTCCCTGGAGAGCATCGAGAAGGCCCTGGCCGCGTTCCGGGCATCGGTGCCGGAGCTCGCCGCGTGACGGGCAGGCCGCCCATCCTGGTCACTGGGCCGCTGCCGCCGCCCGTGGTGGAGGCACTCCGCGAGCGCTGCGACGCCGACGTCTACGAAGGCGAGCGGATCCCTCGGGACGAGCTCTTACGGCGCCTGCCGGGGAAGGTCGGCGTGATCACCCTCATCACCGACAAGGTCGACGCCGAGTTCCTCGACGCGGCCGGCCCCCAGCTCGTCATCGTGGCCAACTACGCCGTGGGGTTCGACAACGTCGACGTGGCCGAGTGCACCCGGCGCGGGGTCGTGGCGTCGAACACGCCCGATGTACTCACGGAGACCACCGCCGACCTCACGTGGGCACTGCTGCTCGCCGCGGCCCGGCGGATCGCCGAGGGCGACCGGTTCCTCCGGTCCCGGACGCCGTGGATCTGGGGACCCCAGATGATGCTCGGCGTTGACGTCCACGGCAAGATCCTCGGCGTCGTGGGGTTCGGCCGGATCGGCCAAGCGGTGGCCCGGCGAGCCAGGGGCTTCGGGATGCGTGTCATCTACACCGGCCGGTTTCCGGCGTCGCAGGAGGTCGAGCGGGAGCTGGTCGCGGCGAAGGTCTCCTTCGACGATCTCCTCGGGCGGGCCGACTTCATCTCCATCAACGCTCCCCTCACCGAGGAGACCCGGCACCTATTCGGCCGGGAGCAGTTCCGCAAGATGAAAGGCACGGCCGTCCTGGTGAACTCGGCACGCGGCCCCCTCGTCAACGAGGCGGAGCTGGCGGCTGCCCTGAAGGAAGGCGAGATCTTCGCCGCCGGAATCGACGTGTTCGAGAACGAGCCCCAGGTCCACCCCGACCTCCTCGAGTGCGAGAACGCGGTCATCGTCCCCCACCTCGGCACCGCGACCGTGGACACGCGGAACGCGATGGGCATGCTCGCGGCCGACAACCTGTTCGCGGCGGTCGAGGGGCGGCGCCCGCCGACCCTCATCAACCCAGAGGTCTGGGAGCGGCGGCAGGGAGCCTAGCTCATCGGCGCCGGGAAAGGAGTCGGGCATGCGGCTCGAAGGGAAGGTGGCCCTGATCACGGGC
>JBOGVI010000339.1:0-1541 GCA_050692695.1 Actinomycetota bacterium | reverse complement strand
GCCCGCCGGCGAGCCCACCCGAAGGGCTCCGCTCCTTGCTCGCAGTGGACGGGGTCCGCTCCGTCGACCTCCACCGGTACCGGGCGCGGCTGAACCTAAGCCCCGGTTGCGACGCCAAGGCGGCGTGGGATGGGGTAGCGCGGGCCATCGAGGCAGCGTGGGGGGCTCCCGGTCCCCTCCCCGGCGAGCCTCCGCCCCGAGCGTTCGAAGTCGCCTACGAAGGACCCAGGATCGTGGCCGAGAGCCCGGAGATGGCAACTCCCGATCCAACCCTCGCGGCTCTGTTCCGCGTCCCCGGGGTGGCCGAGGCCATCCTCGAGGCTGGCAGACTATGGGTCCGGCCGGGCCGTCTGTTCTCCTGGGAGGACGTGGAGGCCTCGGTCCGCTGGGCTCTGCAGAGTTACCTAAATTTGGTTCTCCTCACGTTTCCGTGGGTAGCCGGACCGTGATCCCGCCGCAGCAGAGGTAGATCATCGCGACGACGGCGGCGGCCGAGTGGTGCCCGTAGCCGCGGTGGTTTATGAGCCGGATCTTCGAGTTGAGCCCCTCGAGCTTGGAGTTGGACAGCCCGAGCGCGACGGCGGCGAGGATGCCCTCGCGGTGGGCCCGGATCGTGCGGTACAGGCGCACGAACGTCGGGATACGGGACCGGCACGCCCAGGCGAGCCAGCGGTCGAGGAACTGGTGAGCGGCGCCCAGGTCCCGCAGGGACGAGGACGTTGTCAGGACGAAGTCGGCCTTGAGTGTCTCGTCGAGGGCCACGCTCGCGGAGGCCTTGAGGGACGTGGGTGGAGCCGCGGCTCATCCAGTTCGAAGGATATCGGTTCGCGAGACGGCTCTAGAATAGGGGTTCAACCTACCCAAAGGAACGAGCCCATGGACGAGCCCACGCAGGATCAGGCCGCCTCCGAGCCGGGCGCGACCCCCTCGGCGACCGCGACCGCGAACGGCAAGGGACTCACGCGCGAGCAGGTCCTGGACGCGCTCCGGAACGTCTACGACCCGGAGCTCGGCATCAACATCGTCGACCTCGGGCTGGTCTACTCGGTCGAGATCGAGGACGCGGTCGTGCACATCGAGTACACGCTCACCACCATGGGCTGCCCGATCGGGCCGCTGATCGAGCAGCAGATGCAGGCGCTCCTTTCCACCGTCGAAGGGGTCAGGGCGGTGGACGCCGACATGGTGCTCCGACCGGCCTGGAGCCCCGAGATGATGTCCGAGGAGGCCAAGGCTGCCCTCGGGTACTTCTGATCACCACCCGCCGGGGCACCCTTGACACCGGGAGGAGGCGGAACGGCTGGAGGTAACGGCCACGTGCGCGTTCGACAAGGTCGGCAAGGGCTGGGGCGTGACCGGCATGGACCTGCACGTCCGGGGACGGGTCCCGGGTCTTGACCGAGCCGCGTTCGAGGAGGTTGGCCCGGGCCGGCGAGGAGGGCTGCCCTATCTCCAACGCGATCCGGGGCAACGTGGAGATCCGCCTCACCGCGGAGCTGGAGGGGTAGCGGGATGCCCAGGGTCTGGGGCCTGTCCAAGAG
>JBOGVI010000338.1:0-2825 GCA_050692695.1 Actinomycetota bacterium | reverse complement strand
GTCGGAGGGGCCGGTGATCGTGAAGCCCGCGTCGATGATCCGCCGGTCGTGCACCGACACGCTCGCGCCGAACCGGCCGCCGGGCTCCAGGCGTGGCCCGGCCTTCCCGTACCGCACAGCACGGGTCATCCAGATGGAGCCGAGCTTCTTCGGGTATCCCTGATGCCACCCCCGGAGCAGGGCAAAGTCCTTGTCCACCCAGATGTACACGCACCGCGAGTATGGCTCCTCGCGGTACTTGCAGCGCACCACGACGAAGCACTCCTTGTACTGCGACCGCGCCGGGTCCAGGAGCTCCTCGAACGAGTCGGAGCAGGACTGCCAGTCGGCGAAGATGACGGCGACCGCGTCCGGATCCTCCTCCGCCGGCTCGATGGGGTCGGGCAAGAGCTCCGCCACGCGTCCGGGGTCGGTCCGGAACTCGATGGTGAGCAGGTCGCCCGAGTAGTGCCAGGGCGGAGGCGGGACGACCGAGGCCCGGCCCTCCGGCGAGCGCGGCGGCATGAAGCCCTTCAGCTCCGCCATGGGCTGCATACTACCCGGGGCACTCGAGCGAACGGAGGCAAATTGGAGACCCGCCGCATCCTCCTCGACGGCGAGCCCACTACCGTCACGCGGGACGGCGACGAGCTGGTCGCCCTCGACGGACGGCGGGCGCCGGCCGAGGGCGCCGTCCACCTTCCGCCCTGCGAGCCAACCAAGATCATCTGCATCCACCTGAACTACGAGAGCCGGGTGAAGGAGTTCCTGGCCACCCTCCCCCCGGCCCCGACCTACTTCCACAAGCCGGTCTCGGCTCTGAACGCCCACGACGGCGACGTGATCCGCCCGCCCCGGTGCAAGTTCCTGAACTACGAGGGCGAGATCGCCATCGTCATCGGGAACGAGTGCCGGCACGTCGGGCCGGACGAAGTTGCGAAGTATATCGCCGGGTACACGATCGGAAACGACTTCGGGCTCCACGACTTCCGCGACACGGACGCCGGCTCGATGCTCCGGGTGAAGGGGTCGGACACGCTGTGCCCCCTTGGGCCGGGCCTGGTGGACGACTGGGACTTCCGGGGCAAGCGGATCCGGACCATGGTGAACGGGGAGGTCAGACAAGACGGGAACACCGACGAGATGATGTGGGACATGCACTACCTGGTCGCCGACATCGCCCGGACCAATACGCTGGCGCCGGGCGACGTGATCCTGTCGGGGACGCCGGCCAACTCCCGCCCGGTCCAGCCCGGCGACGTGGTGGAGGTCGATGTGGAGGGCCTCGGCCTGCTCCGCAACCGGATCGTGGAGGGGTCGGTTCCGATCCGGGAGGACGTCGGCGCGCAGCCGAGCGAATCGGAGGAGGTAATCTCTACCGCCCTCGGCGGCGACTGGGAGTTCCGCGGGATCCGCCCCCCACGCAAGGGGTGAACCGCCGGTCGATCCGCGGCGCGTGGAGGCGCACGCAGTTCGGACGTAGCGTGGGCTATCCTCGGGCTGAAAGCGCTTCGCCACCGAAGGGGCGTCGATGGAAACCAAGGGCAAGCGGCTCCGGCTCCTGTACCCCGACATCCACGGCCTGGAGCGCGGCAAGTACCTCCTCGGCGATTGGACCGGCACAGCCGCGTTCTGCGTCGGGGTGTACCCGCTGACCCTGGACCGGGAGATCCTCCCCATCCCCGGGCTCCAGTTCGACATCGGGCTCCCAGACATCGAGGTGCACCTCGACCGCGACTCCCTCCGTCCCGGGTGGGAGGAGGACACGGTCGTCGGGATGGGCGACGCCGAGCTCCGCGGTGAGCCCTGCGCCGTCGACCCCCGGCACGTGTTGCGCAAGGCCATCGAGCCGTGGGTGGAGCGCGGCCTCACCCCGCAGCTCGCCTACGAGCTCGAGTTCTACCTGATGGAGCCCGACGGGGCGGGCGGCTGGCGGTCCGTGTCCATGCCCTCGCACCGCGTGTACGGGACCGGGATGGCCATCGACCCAACGGGGGTGGTCGACGCGATGGTGAAGGCCGCGACAGCCTGTGGGTTCGAGGTGGAGAGCTGGGGGAGCGAGTACGACACCGCCCAGTTCGAGGTGAACGTCCGCTACCGCGACGCCGTCCCGGCGACCGACGATGCCTTCCTGGTCCGGCTGCTCATCAAGGAGATCGCCGCCCGCCGCGGAAACCTCGCCACGTTCATGGGGCGTCCGTTCCCCGACCGGGGCGGGAGCGGCCTGCACGTGAACCTCAGCTTCCGAAGGGATGACGGCTCCAACGCCTTCCACGACCCTGCCGCGTCCGACGGCCTCTCGGACCTCGGCCGGCAGTGTATAGCCGGGATGCTCGCTCACCACGACGGGATGGCCGCCATCCTGGCCCCCCACACGAATGCCTACAAGCGCCTTCTGCCGGACATGCTGAATGGGTATTGGGCGAACTGGGGCTACGACGACCGAACCGTGGGGATCAGGGTCCCGCCCGGCCGGGGCGAGACCAGCCGCCTGGAGCACCGCACGGCCGACGGGGCCGCCAACCCCTACCTCGCCGCGGCCGTCCTGCTACACGCGGCCCGAATGGGCGTGGAGAACGAGCTCGAGCCCCCACCCCCGCAGGAGCCGGGGGCCGAGCCGAACACCAAGGTCAGGACCCCGCCGACCCTGGAGAAGGCCCTCGACGCCTTCGAGGCCGACAAGGAGCTCTGCGAGGCCCTGGGGCCCGAGCTCTCCACCGCCTTCGCCATGCTGAAGCGGGCCGAGTGGAGCCGGTACTTGAAAGCCCACCCCAGTAGCCCGGAGACCACCGACCCGGTCGACTGGGAGCTCCGGTACTACATGCCCTTCTTCTAGGTCCGGTTCC
>JBOGVI010000337.1:0-6918 GCA_050692695.1 Actinomycetota bacterium | reverse complement strand
GGACCGGCCCGCTCATCGTGCGGGCCGGTCCCCGATCGCCAGCAGTGCCAACTTAGGCGTTGTAGCCGGCCTGCTCCATGATCGTCGGGATCTCGTCGGACGCGGGCTGCACCGCCTCCTCCGGGGTGACCTGCCCCGCGAGCGCCGCGTTCAGGTTGGTTCCCAGCACGGTCTCCACCGCGTTCCACTGGTCGGTCCGCGGGCGCCAGTTCGGCGTGGCCGCGAGCGAGGCCGCCAGTGCTGCGAAGTACGGGTTGGCCTCGTTCAGTTCCGGGTCGTTCAGGACGCTGGTCCGGCTGGGGATCCCGCCGTTCTGGGCGTACAGGCGCTGGGTGTCCTCCTCGGTCATCCAGCGGATGAAGTCCGCCGCAGCGTCGCCGTTCTCCGCGGCCGTGGGGATGCCGAGGAGCCAGTTGCCCATCATGCCGAACCCCTGGCCGGAGGGTCCCGCCGGCATCGGGATGAACGTCACGTCGCCTTCGACCGTTGTCCCTTCGCCCAGCACGATGCTGTTCACCTCGCCGGGCCACACGGTCGACTGGAGCGCTTCGCCGATGGCCATGAGCCGCGACCGGTCGGCGGCGTCCACGTTCTCGGGGCTCGACTCGGCCACAGCCTTGAGGTCTTCGACCAGGAACTTCACGGCGGCCAGCGACTCGGGCGAGTTGAAGACGACCTCCCAGTTCTCGCCGAACACGTCCCCGCCGAACGACCACAGGATGGGCAGGAAGTCCGCCACGACCGGGTTCGTCGCCGCGCCGCGGATGGCGTAGCCGGCCAGGTTGTTCGAGTCGTGCTCCTGCGCCGCGGCCAGAACGTCGTCCCACGATGCAGGCTCCTCGATCAAGTCGTTGCGGTACATGAACATCTCGACGTTGCCGACCACCGTGATGCCGAGTAGCTGCTGCTCCTTGCCCTGCTCGCTCGGCGGAACCGGCCCGCGCGGAGGCGGCCACGTGCCGACGTCGTAGATCACGTCGGCGATGTCCGGATCGCGCTCGAAGCCGTAGTTCTGGTCCAGGGGCTGGAGCCACCCCTCCGTCCCGAACTTCGGCATCCACGGGTCGTCGAGCATCACGAGGTCGTAGCTCGGATCGTTGGCCTCGAACGTCGTGACGAGCTTCTCGAACAGCTGCGGGTACGGCAGTTCCTCGATCTGGAGCGCGACGCCGGTCTCTGCCTCGTAGTCATCGGCGAGAGCCTTGATGCCCTCGGATTCGTTGCCCTGGACCGCGGCGATCACGAGCCGATCCGCGGCCTCTCCCTCGCCGTCGCCGTCGCCGTCGCCGCAGGCGGCCATGACGAGCATGAGCACGGCCGCCGCTGCGATCAGCCTTGTACGCTGGCTCACGGCTTCCCCCCTCCTGTGAGTGTCGGTGGGCCGGCGCTGATCGCCGCCTCCCCAACTGCCCCCCAAACCCACCAGACATACCCTGCGGCCACGGCGCATGTCAAGGCAGTGTGGTTCGTGCCGTGAGCCGATCACGCGACGTCCTCTCGAGGACGCGTGGGCTCGCTACCGGACCCGGCCGATCAGCGCGCGAAGGGCGAGGGTGAATGTGACCGTCACCAGGGCGGCCACCGTGATCACGGCGACGCCGATCTCGCCCACGTCCCACCCATGGCCGGCCAGCTCCCGCAGACCTCGGAGGATGTACGTCATGGGGTTCGCGGAGGCGGCGGCCCGGAGCCACCCGGAGAGGGCCTCGAGCGGGGCGAATGCCGTGGTCAGGAACATGAATGGGACCCAGAGCGCCCAGATGCTCTGCGTGGCCTGGGCGTTACCCGTCTTGAGGGCGATGGCGAAGCCGATCGCGGAGTAGGCGATCCCGGCGACGCTTGCGATCAGCACCATGACCGCCGCTCCGCTGACGCCCGTGGCGAAATCCATCCCGGTGATCAGGGCCACGGCTACCACCAGCAGGCCCTGGACCACGATCCGGATGAAGTCTGCGCCCATGGCTCCCAGGAGGATCGACAGACGGTTCGCCGGAGTGAGCAGGAGCTTGTCGAAGTACCCGCTCTCGATGTCCGCCACCATGTTCAGCCCCGCGCTGCCGCTCATCACGGCGAACATGATGGCCACGGGCAGCTGGAACGCCTCCCAGTTCTGCACCCCCGACCGGTTCGCGAACTCCTCGAGCGACCCCACCATGACGTAGTAGAAGAAGATGGGGATGAACAGGTTCGGGATGAAGTAGGCCGGGGTCCTTATGGAGGTCCGCACTTCGCGCACCCCGAGATGGAAGGTCGCGCGAAGGGACTCCCGCACCGAGTTCCATTCGGCCGTCCGGGGCATCCGGACCGTACGCGAGGCGGTGCTCATGGCGCCTCCCTCTCGCCATTGCCGGAGGCGCCCTCCAGGCGGGAGCCGGTAGCCCGCAGGAACACCTCATCCAGGGTGGGAGATGAGAGCTTCACGGAACCCACGTGTACGGCAGCCTCGACCAGCAACCGGATGATGCCGGCGGCGGCCCCGGACCCATCGGAGACGAAGAGCGTGATGGCGCTCTCCTCGACCTGCATCTCCTTCAGACCCGGGAGCGCAGACAGGGCGGTGTGGGCCCGGTCCCGTTCCTCCACGGGGACCTCGACGGTCACCACGTCGGACCCGATCGAGCCCTTGAGCTCCTCGGGCGTGCCCCACGCCACGATGCGGCCGTGGTCGATGATGGCCAGGTGGTCGGCCATCCGGTCGGACTCCTCCAGGTACTGGGTGGTCAGGAACACCGTGATCCCGTCCTCCCGATTGAGCCGCCGGACCTCGTCCCAGATGGCGTGCCGGCTCGCCGGGTCGAGGCCGGCCGTGGGCTCGTCCAGGAACAAGATCCGGGGTCCGTGGATGAGGGCCGAGGCCAGATCGAGGCGCCGCTTCATCCCTCCCGAGTACGTCTTCACCCGACGGTCCGCGGCGTCGGTCAGCCCGACCAACTCGAGCAGCTCGGAGGCTCGGGTGGCGGGCTCGGCGCCGTGGAACCCGTGCAGCCTGGCCTGAAGGACGAGCAGCTCCCGCCCGGTGGCCAGGGCGTCGAGCCCCGCCTCCTGGAGGGCCACCCCGACGGCCCGCCGGACGTCGTGTGGCTCCGTCAACACCTCGTGGCCGGCCACCCGGGCCGACCCGGAGGTAGGCCGGAGGAGGGTGGTCAGGATCCGGGTGGTCGTAGTCTTCCCCGCCCCGTTGGGGCCGAGGAACCCGAGGATCTCGCCCTGGTGAACGGCCAGGTCGATGCCGGCAACGGCCTCGACCTCGCTCGGGAAGACCTTCCTCAGTTCGTTCGCCTCGATCGCGTTCATCGGCGGCGGGCACCTTAGCAAACGGATCCGGCATCGTTCGGTGGGCCCGCAGGCAAGACGGGGTCCTCCGTCAGGCGCTGTAGCCCTTGACGTGGGGCCAGAGCTCTTCCCACGTCCCCCTGGGCCGCCTGCAGATCCAGATCGGCGCGCCGTGCTCCTCGTTCTCGATCCCGTAAGGCGTCCGGTGGGTGGCGGCGAGCCGAACGTGGTCGAACAGCCGCTCGAGATACGACCTCGACTGCCCCACCGCGATCACGACATCCGCCGACTCCTCCGGCGGGCCCCACAGCCAGTAGTTGTTGTGGCCGCTTGCGGGCCGAGGCAGGCCATACGCCGGACCGAACCGCTCGATGGCCCCGGCCTCGCCGTAGTTGAGGGTGAGGATGGCGGCTCTTCGTCGCTCCTCCGGGGGGAGGGACCGATGGACGTCCGCCACATGCTCGACGAGCAGCGGCCACCCGATCATCTCCGCCAGCTCCGGGTTCACCTCGTGCACCGGTACTGTTGGAAGCCATGCCGGCGGGAGCACGGGTACGCCCAGTGGCGACAGCAGCAGACCAGAGGCGAGCACTCCGGCGACGACGGGCGTGGCCGTCCGGTTCCCCGACTCGAGCCGCCGCTCGATCGCCACCGAACCCGCGGCGAGCAATGGCACCGTGGCGGGGGCCGCGTAGTAGAACTTCCCGCCGACGCCCAACGTGATGACCACGATGGCCACCCAGACCCAGCCGAGCGGGCGGAAGGAACGCGAGTCATGGGCCCTGAGGAGCCAGACCAGTCCCCACACCCAGATCGGCATGAGCACCGGGTTGAGTGTGAGCGGTAGGAACAGCAGCTGAAGAAGACCACCGGCCGGCCCGCCGGTCTCACCGGCCACCGAGGCAGCCTCCGCCTGTGTCCAGCCGTGCCGGGCCTGCCAGACGACGTTCGGAAGCGCCATGGCGCCGGCCACCGCCAGGCCCGCCCAGGGCCACGGGGACCGAAGGAGTTCTGCTCGACGGCCCAGAAGCAAGCCGGCCAGCAGGGCCACCGCGAGCATCGCCACGAGGTGCTTGTTCAACAGCGCGATCCCCCCGACGACCCCGACGACGAGCCACAGCCGGGCATCCGCGCCCCGGAGCAGCCGTGCCACCAGCAGCAGCACGATGACCCAGGCCAGCGCGTCGAACGTCGCCGTGGAGAGGAGATGACCAAGGGTTAGGAACAGCGTGGACGCTGCCATCGAGGCGGCTGCGAGGGTCATCGCCCGCCGCCCGCCGCCCAGCTCGCGGGCCAATGCTGCCGCCAGCAGCACGATGGCGCCCAGGGCGAGCGCCGACCACAGCCGAAGCCCAACGACGGACCCACCGAGGAGCAGGTCGCTCAGCCGGGCGAGGGCGGGCGTCAGCGGCGGCTGGTCCACGTAGCCCCACGCCAGCCTGCGTCCGGCGGCGAGGAAGTACAGCTCGTCACGGTGATAGCCGTAGCGGGCACTCACCGAGAGTTCGATCGCAACGATGCCGAGAGCCATGAGCCAGACGGTGGACGGGACCCGCCCCTCCGGGCTGGCAGCAGCGGGGGCCCCGGCATCGGCCGACCGCTTGCTCCGCATCCTGCTCCCCTCGTTGCCGGGAAATCGCGCGGAGTGGCCTCGCTCCTCCGGCCGGCTGCGAATGCTATCTCAGGGATCAGGGCGTGCCAGGCGCCGGGCGAACTCGACCCGGGACCCCCCGAGGGATGGCCGATCGGCCCGTTCCGGAGCCGCCGTTGAGGTCAAATCCGCTTTAGGCTCTCGCCTTCGCCCGAGCCTTCACGATCACCCGCATGGCGAGCAGGGCGACGATGGCCACGATCTGGTCCCGAGTGCGAGCGGTTGACATCGACCGCGGGCCGCCTCGTCATCTCGTCTCCCCGGAGGAGGAATGCCCCAACCGGGCGGGCGCTCATGTCGAACCCCCTCCCGGAGCCCTTCCCCTGGCCCTCCGGGCCCTCGCCGCCTCCACCTCCGGCGCCGCCCTGCACCCTGGCCACCGGGATCACCGTCACACCGTTCTCTCGAACGGCTCGCCGAACACCCGTGTCACCGTGAGGGCGTCCAGCGCTCGCGCGACGACGTCTTGAACCGACTCTTGACCCTGGCCCGGGACGCCGGGCTGGCAGCCAAGGGGGTGATCGCGCTCCTCGTGATCGTCCGAGTCGCCCGCCGGAGGGGGCGCAGGCCTACTGAGCCAGCCACGAGCGCAGCGGACTACATGGAGCGCCGCGAGGCCCCCACGCCCCCGTCGGGGGCGTGAGCCATCCGCCGCGCCCAGGCCGAACGACCGGACGACGAGGCTGACGGCGTGGGAAACCTTTCAGATCATCGTTCCTGGCTCTGCATCAACGCGAGCCCGAAGAGGAAGACGGGCAGGCCGATAAAGGCCAGGAACACGGTCAGGACCAGCATCCAGCCGGCCATGGCCACCCCGAATCCGATCGCGACCAGGATCACCCGCCACAGGATGCCGGGCCCGCCCGGCTCCTCGAACTGTTGGACGAGGCCATCCGCCTCGATGTCCTTCGAGAGGGTGAGCGCCTGGGGCCGTTCGGTCGTCTGAAGCATCGCCGCCTCCTTCGTCGTGTCGAACGCTGAGACGAGGAAGCGATCGCGGCTGTGACAGCTGTACCGGATGCGCGCGGGATGTCACACGGAGACCCCGTGTCTCGTCTCACGAGGGACAATGGATGTTCAGCCGGGCCGGGAGACCCAGATGAGCGAGCTGTTCGAGGAGCTCAGGCCGCTGATGTTCTCTATCGCCTACCGCATGGTGGGAAGCGTGAGCGAGGCGGAGGACATCGTCCAGGAGGCGTTCCTCCGCTTCCACCGCGAAGTGAGAGAGGGCGTCTTCATCGAGTTCCCGAAGGCGTATTTATCCACGGTCACGACCCGGTTGAGCATCGATCACCTGCGTTCGGCGCGCGTGCGACGGGAGAGCTACGCGGGTACGTGGCTGCCCGAGCCCCTCGTGACCGATACGGAGTCGGACGCCGTGGAGCACGCCGAGACCGCGGATTCGCTGTCGCTCGCCTTCCTCGTCCTGCTGGAGAGCCTCACCCCCGTCGAGCGGGCGGTCTTCCTCCTTCGGGAGGTGTTCGGGTACGGGTACGACGAGATCGCGACGGTCGTCGGCAAGAGCGAGCAGAACTGCCGCCAGCTCGCGGTCCGCGCCCGTCGTCACGTCGAGGACAAGAAGCCTCGCTTCGAGGCTTCGCGAAAGCGGCGCGAGGAACTGGCGCGACGATTCTTCGAAGCGGTGGGGAAGGGCGACACCGAAGGGCTCATCGATCTGCTGGCCGCGGACGTCGTTGCGTACGGCGACGGAGGCGGGAAGGCCCCGGCGTTCCCCCGTCCGGTGTACGGCCGGGATCGGGTCGCCCGTCTGCTGCTCGGCCCCACGGCACGGGGTGAGCGCCTGGCGGTTAGCAGCATGTTGTCCGTTGAGATCAACGGGCAGCCGGGAGCACTTCTCTTCGATCCGGGCGGGCGGCCTGTGGTGGCGGTCTCACTCGACATCGCCGACGACCTCGTGCAGACCGTGCGGGCCGTCAGCAATCCGGAGAAGCTCCGCCACCTCGGTCCGGTCGCTGATCCGGGTCGTCTACACC
>JBOGVI010000336.1:0-2568 GCA_050692695.1 Actinomycetota bacterium | reverse complement strand
GGCGTCCTTTCTCCCCTCCTGTGGAGCATCAACGCCCCATTGCTCGATGAGGCCTTCCGCCGGTTGTTCGCGGAGCTCCGGCTCGACGTTCCCGCATCGAGTGGCCCGTACCTGGCGATCGGTCGGTTCCGGGGTCGAGCGGCGCTCAACCTCTCCGTCCTTCGCGAGGCGGCGGAGTCGGTGCCGGGGGGATCGAGGGCCGAGAACGTCGCGGCGGCAAGAGCGAAGCCCATGCCCGATCCGACGCCTGTGGCGATGAGTAATACCGGCCAACCGAGAACGGCGACCGGAATCGCGATGCGCCACCACCGCCCGAATACCAATCCAATGAGGAGTAGCGTCGGAATCACGACTTCAGCCTCGACTCCCAGATCGATAGAGTCAAGGCTTCCTGGCCGCGGTTCCAGGAACATCCATCAACGCTGCGGGGCAGAGGCCCCACCTCGCCCGACCCAGCCCGGCGACCATCTCCGTCGGCGGACAAGGCTCCTTGTGCGTAGACCTGTCCCCGGTCTTCCGCGTGCCGGTTTTTCGACCACCGTATGGGTTGGTGCCCCCGGCAGGAATCGAACCTGCGACACGCGGTTTAGGAAACCGCTGCACCCATATCATGCGACCGTGCTGTGCCTTCGGTCCTCGGGACGGCGGTCGTCAACACCGCGTGCGACGGGAAACGACCAGCTGAGGGTGGCCTTCTCGGGTTGCTGGGCGCCGGTACCAGAGCTAGTGTCGCCGTCCAATGATCGAGGCCAAGGTCCTGGGTAAGGACCAGGACCCCTCTCTCGGTCAGTACCTGAAAGAGTGGCTCGCTCACGCGCGCGGCCGCGTCCGCACAAGCACCTACGAGGGCTACGAGTCGCTCATCCGCTGCTACGCGGTTCCCGCCTTAGGGACGATCCCGCTTTACGAGCTCTCCCCCCTCGACGTCCAGCACCTGTACAGCTCGCTGCTCGAGCCCGAGCGGCACCTGTCGGCGGGGACGGTCCTCAACCTGCACCTCGTGCTCACCCAGGCGCTTGGACAGGCGGTCCGGTGGGGCATGCTGGAGCGCAACCCGGTGAAGGGGGCGCAACCCCCCCGGCCGGTTCGCCCCGAGCCGGTCGTGGTCGACCCGGCGCTGGCCTCCCGGATCGTGGTGGCGCTCTCCGGCTCTGCCGTCGAGCTCCCGGGGATCCTCGCCATCGCAACCGGGATGCGCCGGGGGGAGATCCTGGCCCTTCGCTGGGCCGACCTTTCCCCGGACCGCGCCCACGCCCAGGTCCGCCGAACGCTTCACGCCACCAGGCGGGGACTCCAGTTCTCCGAGCCGAAGACCCGCCGGTCCCGCCGGGCCGTGGCCCTCCCTGCCATCGTGCGGTCACCCCTTGAGCGCCAGCGCTCCGAGCAGGCCCTCCGTCGAGCGGCCGACCGCAGCTGGACCGACCTTGATCTGGTGATCGAGCGCGGAGACGGGGGCCCGCTCAATCCCGACACGCTGTCTTCCAGGTGGCGGCTGTTCCTGGCCCGCTCGGGCCTTCCCCACGTGAGGTTCCACGATCTTCGTCACGCCCACGCGACGCTCATGCTGCTGAAGGGGGTGCATCCGAAGGTGGTCTCGGAGCGGCTCGGCCACGCGAGCGTTGGGATCACGCTCGACCTGTACTCCCATGTCCTGCCTTCCATGCAGCACGATGCCGTGCGGGCCTTCGACGAGCTGTTTGGCGCTTACGGCCCGGTGCACTCCCCGGGGACGTAGTCGGGCGCCTCCCCACCCTCGATGCCCGGGCCTTTCTCGACCCAGAACTCGGCCGCGTATCCCGGGTCGTACAGCGAACAGACCCGACAGCGTGGCGCGCCCCGGGGCGAGGAAAACACGGCGCCGCAGCGCCCCTGGAATCGGAGCCAGTCCCTGGCGCAGGCGAGCATCGCCCTCACGATCTGGCGCGGCCGATCCGTCGACCTCCACCCGGGTGCTCTTCCACCCCGCCACGAGACCGAGCATCTGGCGAAGCTCGCCGTAGTCCCGCTCGTCAGACCCGATCCGAAACGTGGCCTCCCAGGTTCCCGAGCGGAGCTCCTCGGTGCACCCCCCGTGCTCGATCGCGTAGCTGACGGCGTGCGCGAGCAGCGGACTCGAGGTCGGGCCGAACGACACCATCACCCGGACCTCGCCACGACCCGCCACGAGGTGCATGTGTAGCTCTTGCTGCCGGGCAAAGTCCAGTCCGGCCTCTGTCGGAAAAGTACGAAGCGAGCCGGCCTGGACCGTCTAGATCCGCCCGGTGGAATCTTCGCGAAGGATCATGGTCGTAGCTCGGGATCCGCCTCGCGCAGGTACAGGTACTCGCGGATCTCCTCGATGAGCGGCTCGTCCCATTGCCACCATGGCTCGTGGGGAAATCCCTCGTCTAGGTGGCCCTGCATGAACCGGCACCCCAGCGTCGGACCGAAGTCCTCCGGACAGGGGAACTCCATCAGCTTGCTCAGGCCCCCAACCATCCTGTCGCGCCATCTCGCCGCACGGTCGGCACCGACGTGGTGCCGGTCAAGGACGCGATCGACCGCCGAGGGAATCGCGAGCGGGGTGCC
>JBOGVI010000335.1:0-11870 GCA_050692695.1 Actinomycetota bacterium | reverse complement strand
GACTACGCGGGCCTCGACGACGACGGGACGAACTTCACCGCGTTCTTCGCCGAGGGTGTGGGACCGGGCAACCCGACCGACATCTTCTACGCGGAGGTGTCCACGTAGGGGCCGGCCGGACCCGAGGGCGGGAGGTCGGCCTTCGGGCCGACCTCGCCGCTTCCCGGCCTCGTCGAGCCCTCCGGAGGCGGTTGACCGGGCCCGAGAGGCCCTACCCTGGGCCAGGGCGTCGAGCTGCGGGTCGTCCGGGCGCCCGGTCTGGGTTTGAAGACGTCGAGGTCGGTTCGGATCGGCACGACGTCGCGCATCGCGGCCAGTACCCGGTGGCCTCGCGGATCCGCGCCCTGAGGCTGGACCCACCGACCCCGAACCCCGGTCCGCTATGAGTTAAACCCCTGTGGGGCACGGAAACCAGGATCTGGCAGCGCTACCAGCTGTCTCTTAGAGTGGACTCGAATTCCTCGCCCCTTGGCCTCCCCGGCCTGCCCAGGAACGCCACGTTCGCAGGTTGTGAAAGAAGGCAAGTCGGGCGGGGTCGGGCCGCTTCGAGCAAACCGCGGTACGTTGCCCGACCAGTACATCCCCTGGTAGGGTCGGTTGGCATTGCGGCCATTGTTTGTGCCCCCCTTCTGCGCCCCTCGTTAGGTGATGAGGAGGAGAGATGAACGTTTCCCGACGATCTGCAGGGCTCGTCCTCGGCCTCCTGGTCGCCTTTGCGGTCCTGGTCCCGAGCGCGGTGGCGCTGGCGGACCCCGGCTCCGACCTTTCTGTGGTAAAGCTCGATTCCCCCGACCCCGTGCCGGCCGGGTCCAACCTGACCTACCCGATTACGGTGAGGAACGACGGGGTCGACCCCTCGAGCAGCGTTGTCGTGAGCGACACACTGCCGACGGGCACCACGTTCGTGTCCCTGACGGCGGCGGCCGGATGGGCGTGCACGACCCCGGTGGTGGGCGGCACCGGAACCGTGTCCTGCATGAAGGCATCGGTTGCCGTCGCCGAGTCCGCCGTCTTCACCCTCGTCGTGAACGTGCCCTCCACGACACTGAGCGGAACGGTGATCTCGAACACGGCCACGGTGAGTTCGGCCACGGACGATCTCAACTCGGCCACATCGACGACCACCGTGACCACCCAGGCCGACCTTTCGGTGACCAAGTCCGACTCCCCGGATCCGGTTGCCGCGGGCGGCAGTCTCACATACGTCATCGTCGCGACCAACGGCGGCCCAAGCGTCGCCTCGAGCGTGGTCGTCAGCGACTCGGTCCCGGCCAACACGACCTTCCTGTCCCTGACGGCGGCGGCCGGGTGGACGTGCACGACCCCGGCGGTGGGCGGCACGGGAACCGTGTCCTGCACGAAGGCGTCGGTTGCCGTCGCGGAGTCCGCCACCTTTACCCTCGTGGTGAACGTCACGGCGGGCACGCCGGCAGGAACCGTCCTCTCCAACACGGCCACCGTGAGCTCGCCGATCCCCGACCCCACCGCCAGCAACAACGCCGCCACCGCGACGACCACGGTCGGGATCGCCCCCGTCGTCTGCACGATCTTCGGGACTAGCGCGAGCGAGACCATCAACGGCACGCCAGGCGACGATGTCATCTGTGCCGGCAACGGCCGCGACGTCGTCAACGGGTTGGGGGGCAACGACATCCTGATCGGTCAAAACGGGAAGGACATCCTGAACGGCGGTGATGGCAACGACACGCTCATGGGCAAGAACGGAAAGGACGTCCTGAACGGCGACGCCGGCAACGATACCCTCATGGGCAATAACGGCAAGGACAAGCTGGTCGGCGGGGTGGGCTCCGACTCGCTGATGGGAGGCCACGCCCCGGACACGCTGAACTCCGTAGACGGAGTGTCGGGCAACGACACCAACGACGGCGGCCTGGGCCCGGACACCTGCGCGCGGGACCTCGGCGACCTGGTCTCGAACTGCCCGTAGAGAACCCTGCCCGGAGGAAGAGGGGGTGGGCCGGAACCCCGGCGAGGAGTGAAAGGCCCTTCCCGTGGACCACTGGGTCGGAGGACGCTGGGGGTGGCGTTGGTCGAACAGGCGGAGGCCAGCGTTCCTGGTCGTGCCGGAGAAGACCATGCCGCAGGTGGCGAAGATCTCCGGAGGATGCTTGGCAACCGCTAGTGCTGGAACAGCCCAAACGCGCGTCGGGCTTCGGCCTCACGCTCGAAGATGTGGATGATCACGCCGGGCGTGTGCCGGATCTGGACGGCACTCCCGTAGCTTGTCTGGACAAGCACGACGCGATCGAGTCGATCGAGGACGATGACGGCCGAGTCCTCCGCGAGGGAGTCAACCGCATCGCCGACGGCGAGGACGAACCGCTGCTGGTCGGTGAAGGAGTCCATGCCTGTAGCCCAAGTATGGGCTGTGGCCGACCGACGGACGATAGTCCAAAAGGACGGTATCGAAATCACCCCCTGCCAGGTAGGGGCCGGCATTTCGGCTTGGACCAGGCGCGGGGTCCGCGGCCAACGGCACATCGCCCGAGACAGCGGAGTGCCCTTCGGTTGAAGGCTGGCTCCCTCCGGTGCCCAGGGGTGACAGATCGATCGTGTCGGCGAGCGTTCGCCGCCGGATGCTACCCGAGCTGGCGGCTCGCGGGCGAATCTGAGTTTCGGCGCCCTTTCAGGTCGCCGAGTTCATCGTGGCTCGAGACTGCCACGGGACGAGAGCATCTACCTGGACTCACCGAGATCCATTGGGCCGACTGACGACTGAGCCGCGGTTCGGAATCAGAACATCCTTGGGCGGGGTCCTGAGCGAGTGGGCCCGGACAATGTTGGCCACCGAAGGCTGGGTCGAGCTTCTGAGGCCCTCCACGGCAGCCGGATGTGGGGGTACGCAATCGAACCGAGCGAGTGCTCGCCGGGGGGCCGCCACCCAAGTGCACCCCACAAGTGCTGCCTTGAGTCCCGACGACCAGGTTGGGTACGCGACACCACCTCCAGGGCCAAGTGACGTAAGGTCTATCCCACCGACGCGTAGATTCCTGAAGAATGAAGTGAATGAGTCGCTGGCGCCGCCCCCTGGGCCCCTGGCCAGTATGAGCACAAGGACTCTCCGAGGCATCCGGAGGTGCCGGAGCAGCTCGTCGCAGAGGCCGGGGCCGGCCCGGCGCCACAAACGAGGGTAGGGACCGTACGCCCGTGGCGCGGGAGGTGCGCATGGTTCGAGCAGACGACCGCTCAGAGGTCTCGGTAGTTGGACGAGGGACGAGGATCGAAGGCACCGTGGTGGCGGCCGGCTCCCTCAGGGTCGAGGGAGAGGTGAAGGGCAAGATCTCCGCAGAGGGGGAGGTATCGCTGTCTCCTCAGGGTCGGGTGGAAGCCAACATCCAGGCGACGAGCATCACCCTGGCGGGCCAGGTGAAAGGCAACCTCACCGCAAGGGAGGATGTCTCCCTTCCGGCAGATAGCCGACTGGACGGACACATCCGCGCCCAGAACGCGGTGGTAGGTGGAGTAGTCGAGGGCAACATCACGGCGAAGGGAAGGGTCGAGCTCGGCCCCCGCGCTCGGGTGGAGGGCGACATCGCTTCGACGACTCTCGCGATCGCCGAAGGGGCGGTTTTCATTGGGCACTCCATGATGGCGGAGGAGGCCGCCAAGGGCCAGGAGACCACCCAGCACGCCCGACGGATGGCCTCCGCAACGTCGGCGAGCAGACCTTCCGGGTCACAGAAGGCTGGCGAGCTCTAGTTCGCACGCAGTTGTCAACACAGGGAGACGGGTCAGGTCGAAGAGCTGCGGTCGCGCGGGCGCCGGGGCCACATCTGCGCCGGACTCGATTGAGATCTCGGCGTCATGGCCTCGATGCCGAACCCACACCTCCCAGGTTATGTCCCTGCTCACCGCCCTGCCGTGGTTCATGGGCCAGGTCCTCAAGGGTGAGAGGTGGAGCCAGTGCATAGCCCTGTCCGTAGCTCACGCCGAGGTCTCGTAGGATGGTTAGGGCCTGGTGGGTCTCGATCCCATCGGCGGCGATCGTTGCCCCCGCCTCAGAACCGAACCGTACCAGGAACGACACCAAGTCCCGTTGCGACGTATCGGAGTCCATGCCCCGGATCGCCCCGGGGTCAAGTTTGAGTACGTCCGGTCGGAGACGAAGGACGTCCATGAGGCCGGTGTATCCCCCACCCACACGGTCGATGGCGAGCCTGACGCCGTGAGCCCGGAGGTCGTGGACCGCCTCCGCAAGCCTTCCGTCGTCATCGACGGGTTCACGAAGGGTTAGCCCGACGATGATCCGGTCTCCAGAAGCTGAGGCGAGCGTGTCCCGAAGTATGGCGGAGCTCAGCGCTTGGGGGGAGCGGTTCACCCAGAGGTACCTCCCGGAGGGCAGTTCCCCAAGATGTGCCAGGGCGACCTGCATCGCCGCCCGCTCCAGGTCGAGGCCCAGCCCGATCTCCGCGGCCTCGGCGAACCATTCTTGAGGACTCGCGCGGTCCCCTTCGAACCGGGCGAGGGCCTCGTAGCCCACGATGGCAAGCGAAGCGAGGTCGAGGATGGGCTGGAAGACCATGCGGAGGCCGCCTCGTTCCAGCACGCTTCGGATCCGCTCCACGGTCTCCAGCCGTTTCTGATGGGCCGCCGATTCCGCCTCGAGGTCGTGGGCGATGAGCCTAGCCAGCACGGTCATGAACTCCGCGTCTCGGTCTCGAAGGGAGGGATTGGCCGTGTGGCTGAGGCAACACAGGCTCCCATAGATCCGGCCATCTGAGAACCGGATGGGAACCCCGATGTAGGAACCGATGTCGGCTTCCCAGGTGGCCTCGATATCGCGTAACCGGACGTCCGATTTCGCATCCGGGATGACTCGGGGCAGGTGTCCTTGCACCACCCTCCAGCAGTAGGTATCCCAGACGGGTGCCCCTGCGCCGATCTCGAGGCCGAACGACTCGGCGTTTCCCTCAAGGTTTCGGCAGACCTGCTCGTCCTCGGTGAACTCTGAAACGAGGGCGACCTCCATCCCGAGTTGCTTTCGGGCAAGAGCCAGGACTCGCTCGATAGCATCTCGAGCAGGCCCCAGGATCAAAGGGGGGATACCATCGGAGTCGGTCTCCCCGGTATTGGCCTCCCGCGGGGGAAGGGTCAGGATCTCTGACATCCGCCGTACCTCCCAAAGGGACGGTACGGAGTGAAGACGCGGAGGACAATCAGGTGTCCGGGGGGATTACATCATCCCCCACGTGGCGGACGTCGACAGTTTCTGCAGCCACGTCGATCGAACCGCGGCTGGAGCGGCTCATCAGGGTCGAGGGTTCGTCGCGGCCCGCGTCAACCCCAAACGACTTCGGGACGCTCGAACTCGACGACAAGGGGCATATGTACCCCTTCTACGAGACGTGCCTGGAGCTGGCGTCCCCATTGACGTGCTGCCCCGGGAGCGGTTTGGTTTCACGACATGGTTCACAGGTGTCTCGCGACATCGTGCACAGCTCAAGTCAAGGGGGCGTTTCGATGTCGTTGGATTGGGGAGCGCGGGGGGGGATCTAGGGGCCAGATGGAGGATTGACGCGGGCACCGGCCGCGCCCACCCTCAGACTGCGGTGGCGGAGACGGATCGCTCTGAGGAACTGCCCGAGGCTCGCGCTCTTCCCGTGGGGTCGTCGCGGGCGGGCCCTGACTCCCTCACGGCCCCCTTCGTCGCCATCGCTGGGTTCGTCCTCGTCCTCCTCCTCTTCGGGAGGTACCAGCCCGGGCTGTTCATGGTGCTCTTCCTCCTCGGCTTCCCCCTGCTGTTCGGCTGGGCGACAGCCTCCCTGGTCCGGAGCAAGGGTGGGTCATTCTCCTCGGGCTTCCTTCTGGGGTTCTTCCTCGGTCCGCTCGGGGTGATCCTCGCGGGCATGTGGAAGCCGGACCCGAGGCGGCGCCCGCATCACTCTCCATTCGAGGCCGCCGGAACGGAAACCGGCGCGGAGACGGGAGGCATGGCTCCGAACACGGCCGCAGCCTTCGCCCGGGCGGAGACCGGCCGCCGGCGGCGGCTGTGGCTTCTCGCCGGCATCGTCGTCTTCTACGCCGTGCTCTGGACGGGGTACCTGACCCGAGCCGACGACAGTGCGACGGACGCCACGTCCTCGCCGACCCTGGAGCTCGTCGGGACGGTCGGACTCTTCGCGGGCGCCATCTACGTTTTCCTGTCTCCACGGCTGCGGCGACGGAGGGCGATGCGTCGCGCGGCGAGCCGCCTCGGGCTCTGGTTCGCTCCGCGGGATCCCTTCAATCTGCTCGCGATCCCCCTCCCGGCATTCCGCGCGCAGCGGGCACAGCTGCGGAACGTGCTGTGGGGGACCTGGAGTGAGCGCAACGTCGTCGTCTTTGACAACGGATACGACCCGGCATGCCTCGTCCAGATCGCCCTCGACTGCACGCCGATCGCCGTCTATCCCGAGAGCCGCGTCAGCGTGGCGCTCCACGCATCCGGCTTGCGCGACATCGAGTTCGAGTCGGAGGAGTTCAACCGGGCCTTTACGGTGAAGTGCGACGACCGCCGATTCGCGAACGCCCTCATCGACGGCCGCATGATGGCGCGGCTGCTCGAAGACCGGTCGAGGTGGGGTTTCGAGATGGTCACCGGCTGGGCCTTCTGCGCGGGCTGGGGCGAGCCGTCGGAGGATCCCGAACCGCTCCTCGGGAGCGCCACGGCGTTCGTCGGGCACATCCCGCGGGCGGTTTGGGACCTGTACCGACCTCAGGTGGAGCGAGCGGCCGACGCGCAGCAGTGGGTGACCGAGGATCCTGGCCGTCTCGAGAGCGCGTTCCGACCCCGCCAATGATGAAGACGAGAACGTGGGTTGCTACCCAGTTCCGGGACACGATGGAAGAGCGTGCACACGAGGTCTCAAGACTGCTGAAGGAGACCGTCCTGAGGGGAGGGGCTCTGAGCGGGTAGAAGGCACGGGTGAGTGCATCCGCGTACTCCCTAGCTAGGTGGTGGCCTCGGGGGGAGTGCGGAGCGACCGAGCCTGCACGCGGCGATCGGCGGCCTCCTCGTGTTCGCCGCTCTCGCCTTCCTGACGATCGCGCGAGTTCCCCGGGTCGCGCCGACGCCGTAGCCGACGAGCCCCTTGAGGCCGTTTTCGGATCAGGCCCGCAGGGCGGCCCTCGTGAACAGCAGTCGAGCCGCGAGGCTGAGCCCCGAAGTGATCGCGACCGCCGCGAGCACGACCTTCGGTAGGCCGAGCAGCGCGCCGATTGCGACGAGCAGCAACCGCGCGTCGCGACCTCCGAGCAGGAAGCCGATCCACCGCTCCGGCGCGGGCGGGATCCGAAGCGCCGCCACCCGGTCCTTGGACGCCATCGACAGGATCGAGCCGGCCGTGGCCGCGACGGCGAGCAGCACGATCGAGGCCGCCCTTCCCCCGGATTCGAGCGCCCAGACCGCGAGCCCCGCGATCACCGCCGCGTCGGCGAGCCGGTCGAGCACGCCGTCGAGCAGGGCACCCCCGGGACTCGCCCGCACCTGGAGCCTAGCGATCTCCCCGTCGACGCCGTCGAGCACTGACGCGACCTGCGCGAGGATCGCGCCGAGCATCGCGGCGCCGAGCCCCAGGCTCCACGCCGCCAGGAGCGCCACGAGGAACGCGACGAGCGAGACCGCGTCGGGATGGATCGGCAGGTGCGCGAGCGCCATCGAGATCCGCGTCGAGACCGGCCGGTTGAGGTAGCGCGAGACCGGACCGTCTGCCTCCTTCGTCAGCGAGCGACGGAGCGTGCGGGACGCCCGGCGCAGATCTTCCGGCGTGTCGACGTCCTGCCACCACGTGCCACGGGGAAGCGGCACGGCGGCGAGCGGGTGCGAGCGAGCGAGCTCGGTGACGGCGCCGGCCAGCGAGCCGTCGCCGCGCGACGCCGCACGGCGTTGGGCGTCGAAGACGTCGAGCGGCAGCAGGAACGCGCCGCAATCGATCGAGGGGTGTTCGAGCTCCTTGGAGAAGGCGACGGCGCGCTCCTCGTGCAGGAGGACGCGCGTGCCCTCCGCCCACGCCTCGGCGTCGGGGGCGTGGTCGACGAGAACGCCGGCCCCCCCGGTCCTCGCGAGCGCAGCGAGGGCCCCGTCGCCGAAGATGTGATCGGTCGTCACGAGCATGAACAGGTCCTCGCCCGCAAGATGCGGCTCGGCCGCAGCGAGTGAGGCGCCGTTCCCGAGCTCCCAGTCCTCCGCGAGCGCGGCCCGGACGCGTCCGGGCGCGAGCCTGTCCACCACGGCGGCGACGGGGCCGGCCTGGTAGCCGACGACGACCACTGCGCGCCGGATCCCTTCGGCGAGAAGGCCGCGCACGGCGCGCTCGACGAGCGACCGCCCGCCCACGCGGACGAGCGCCTTCGATCCGCCGCCGGTCACGCCGGCGAGGCGCTCGGAGCGTCCGGCGGCGAGGACGACGCCGACTCGAGGCCGGTGAGCCGCGTGCGGCTCGCCGGGAACGGCTCCCGCCGGCTCGATCGCGGCGTGCTCGGACAGTGTCCCGGACATGCGCCTCCCTCGTTCGGTGAATCGCGCGGACTAGACTCTCGCAGGTTTGCGGTGCGGACAAATCGGCTGGCGGGGCTGACGCGGCATGCCCGACCGACCTCCTCAGGCTTCGCTGATCTCGAGCTCCACGCGCGATTCCACTCCGTTCCGCCGGGCCGCAGCGAGGTCGGCCGTAGTATCTTGGGGGACAAGGGCCGTTCCTCTTACCGTCGGTCAGCTCATGGACGCCTTCCAAGAATTCCATCCCCAGCTGGCCGCCCGTTTGGTGCTTGCAGTCGCGTCTAGCTGTCCGAGACAGACCGCCAGACGGCCCTCCGCCTCATCCTAGGCACCGGATACCCGTAGCGGAGTTCCTTGGAGGACCTACTCTTCTCCTCGTCCCGGAGTCGGGATGCATCAACCCGAGGTTGTTCCTTTCGTCTCGCCGGTCGAGAATCGGAATGGGACCATCCCGAACCAGGAGCGGACGATCCGAGCGAGGATCCGTCTGTGCGGCGGGATCCTCGATCGACGACCTCTGCTACACGGAGGCGTTCACGACTCTAGAACAGACTTGAGGTCGGACAGTCGCTCCCTCCACGACAGCTTCGCCGTTTCGGCCTCGTGGGCATCCCGGAGCCGTTCGTGCGCCACCTCAACCGCCGACTTCGCCGGACCCTTGTCCACAAACGACACGCTCAGGCGCGTCGAGCCGTCCCCCCAGTTGAAGCGTGCCGTGTGGCCCGGTTGCGAGGTCCGCAGCGACATCGCCCCGTCGGTGAGCCACTTCCGTCGCGATCTTGGGTTGACGAATGCGTCGAAGAGCACGTCGATGGGAACAGCGATCGTCTTCGAAGCGTAGATCGTGAACCCGTCTGCTTGCTGGTGCTTGAGTCGCATCCCGCGAGCACGCTCATACCAGACAGTGATCGATTGCGCCCACCAACCCGGGACGTCGTGTTCGTCCATGAGGAAGGCGACCGTCACCCCGTGCTTCTTCTCTCGGGCGCCCCACCGGTCGAGGATCGAGAACCACGCCTCCCACTTCCTACCGGTCGCTTCCTTGATCTTGTCGTCGGAAGGGCGCTCGGTGGCCGCCGCCAGCCTCGCGCGAGCCGCTTGGACGCGGTCGCGCTTCTGAGATACGTGGCCGCGCGCGGCCGTATAGCTCTCACCGGTCTTGGACATGCGCTCGCGAACGCGGCGCTTGAACGACCTCTCCTTGGTCATCGCACGCTCCTTCGTCACGCTGCGGCCGAGAGACTCACGCTCCCCCGGGCGCGACCCGAAGGGGTGCTGCCAAAGTATCCCGAGGGCTGGGCCCCCTTTGCCTCGCGGTGCCGGCGGCGTGAGCGCCGGAGCCGAGGTTGGGCGTGGGACACGCCACGTTCCGAAAGATACCGCGGTCCCATCGTGCCGTAAAGACCGGCAGGGCTGGGGTCATCGCGATCCGGGAGGATCGAGGACCACCGAGGGTCGAGTCCGCAGGAGCCGCTCGGGTGTCGATACAGGTGCCCGGGGTGTGTGCAGGAATCACTACCCGGAAGGGCCCTTTGACCTGGGGTCTTAGGTAGTGCGCCCAACTGGGCAGAATCGAAAAGATATCCGCAGGTAGAAGGGCTGCCGGTTGCTCTCAGCAAGCGCCACGCCAAGATTCGGCGAGGCGGTTACCACCGCCGCCGAACCCCGTGAGTTCGATTCTCGATCGCAGAGGCGGAGGTGCAGTCGTACGAACCCGGTCGTCGCAGGTCCGGTCCTGTGGGTAACGCCGAAATCCTGGGGCAATGGGAAGGGAACCGGCGAGCCACTGGCGGTGTACTGCAGGCAGCCGAGCAAGGATGAAGGACCATGAGAGCACGGGTGCTGTTCGCAGGACTGGTGGCGATATCGACCGTGGTCATCGGTGGACCCGCGTCGGCCAAGGCGTCCATCGCCGAGGCCAACATCACCGGCCCGGGACTCGGAGGCGGGCTGAGGATCGAAGCCCCCGACACGGAGGGACTTTGGGAGTCCGGGATCGATGTGGCGGGCGGTCTGGACGACACCCGGGCCGACTCGGTCGAGGAGTTGGGACGGACTCCCGCGGATCTGGGGCCTACGTACCTCGTGACCTATCGGTTCGACTTCAGCGACGTCCTCATCCGACAGGACCTGTATCCGTACGCGAAGGGCGGGCCGGTGACGTATGCCCCTCCGGCCCAGGAGCTGACAGTCGGAGTCAACATGCAGATCACTGCCGGCTGGTATCAGAGCTCCCTTGGCTTCTTCCAGTACCTGGTGGACCACGGTCTGCCGGAAACGAATCCCGTTGCCTCGGTCGCCACGGGCGAGCCTGCCTCAGATACCGCACCAGGGGCCCGGACGGCGCCGTGGGCGGGCATCGTGGTCGTTCTCGTGGGGTTGGCCGCCCTGTCACTGGCTGCTCTGGCTATGCGCCGCCGGGTGCTCGCGGGGGGCCGGGTGAATCGCTGAGCGTCCCCGCCACTTCCCCGCGGGCGGGACGCGGGGAGCCGTGGAGGGCCAGCCGGCTCCGCCACGAGCCAGAGCGTTTCGACGTCCTAGGCACCTCTCGCTAGGGATGAGCGACGAAGCTAGCAGCGGATGTCTCTCCCTCAGGCGGTACACTGCGATGAACGTGTCCAGTACAAAGTCAGTGATCGCTTCCATCTCAGCTAACTACTCGGTGTCATAGTGACTCCCCCGTAGCCGGTGTTCGCCCTCGGGAGATTTCGGCCGGAGCTGTCCAATTTCCGGATTCGCCATGGCGCTCCATAGGTAGTGAGGGGAGAGCCTGTGCCTTGCCGTGTCACCGCCCTGGCGGCGGCTGTCGCGCCAGTTGAAGATTCTCACCGAGGCGTGTCCCTTTTCGGGGATCTCCTTAGGCTGTAATGGACCCAAGGGGACGCTATTCCGTCTCTTTGCAGAAGTTGGGCCCCTTACTCCAGAGCCTCATTCGCGACCCGACGCCGCCGACCACAGCGAAAGCTCGATGTCGGACGTAAAAACAACCCGGCCCGTCCCTTGCTCGGCCCCGATCGTGGGTCCAGTCGTCGGTCCAGGCACGAATGGACCGGGCAGGAACGGCCCAAGGAGATTCGCTGGACCGCCAGAAGGGGCGGACGCCGTGGTCAGGCTCTTCAGGGGGTGAGCTGGCGATATCTCGATGGACGACCTGCCCAACATGCATTCTGCATGTCAGGCCCGGGAGAAAGCCGATCGCCGGGTCTGAAGAACCGTATGTCAGGAACTTCCCTTGCCCCGGCGAACCTCAACCCTCCCTCCCCCATGCGGCGCGGAGCGCCGCCATGGAGGCGTCGGGTTGGTCAAAAAGCGAGGCGTGATCGGCATCGTCGATCGGATACAGAGCCCAGCCGAACCGGGCGCTGGCCTGCTC
>JBOGVI010000334.1:0-2105 GCA_050692695.1 Actinomycetota bacterium | reverse complement strand
AATCAGGACTGCGAAGGGGCCGCTCTGTTTCGGCCGCGCCGGTCCGTCTACCTGGACCCATTCTCCGAAGCCCGGATTGGACGCACATGTACTCCATCGCCGCATCCTCGCCTCGTTCAGCGGGGTTCCCCACCAAGGTGGTCTTCACCTGGCTTCGAACCCGGTGAGCGCGAAGGGGGTGTAGATCCCATCGACCAACGGAGCCCATTCCACCCTCTCATGAATCGAGTAGCCGACAAGTGGCAGCTACAATCTCGGCGAGACGAAGGAGGTAATCGACCAGGTGGCAGACAAGCTGAAGTGCAAATCTCGATCACAGGAGGGCCGTCCCAGCGGCCGTCAAGCTGGAGATCAAGTCCACTCGAGCCGGGAAGCCCGGCCACCCCATGATTCGTGTCGCTGCGGTTTGCGCGTCGCACGCGCGCGAGCTTCGAAGGCTCGGCCTCGAACTGATCATGGTGTAGCCTGCGCCTATCGCAAGCTATTCGCTCCGCACGGAGTTCGCCACGTAAATCAGCTTCCTTACGAGCCGGCCTCAGGACCGAGCTGACGGCGGAACGCGGGAGTGCGCATTGCCGACCGAGAACATCAGGTTGTCCACCGACACGACGCCGTTCGCCGCGACCCCCCGGCACCCATTGGCCGGGGTGATCCTCGGCCACGCCCACCGGGACCGAGACGGCGTCTTTGGCCACATGCGTGAGCCGGAAAGGCTCTGCGGGCGTGGCCGTCTCCCCAGCCCCCGGCGTTGCTCCGGATGTCATAGGGCGGGCGTATTGTGAGGGAAGGCGAGGGGGTGATTGGATGGCCAAGCCGAAACCTGTCAAGCGCGTTCGGGACACGCGAACTGGCCGGTATGTCCCCGCAGAGGAGGCCAAGCGGCGGCCCTCAACAACCGTGACTGAAACGGACAACCCGAAGCCGAAGCGCAAAGGCAAGTAGATCAGCCAAGGGCGTCCAACGTTACGGCGTCGGACAAAGGGTTGCCTGTTCACGGCGCGGCACGAGGTGGCCCGGTGAAGGAAGTCGTACTCGAGCAGATCGTCGACGACTACCTGCAGTTCAAGGGGTACTTCACGACCCACAACGTCCGATTCCGGCCCACGCCGGACCACACTGACTACGTCGGCGACGAGGACCGGGTCCCCTCCGACGTGGATGTCGTCGGCTACCACCCCGGCCTCACCGGGATGGACAGGGTCATCGTCGTCACCTGCAAGTCGTTCCAGACAGGCTTATACGTGCGGCGCAAGCTGGAGGAGCTTCGCGGAGTGGCGAGCAACCCGAAGAGGGCGACCTGGCGTCAGTTCCGCGAGCTGTGGATCCCGAAGTGGAGCGAGGCGTTCCGCGACAGGATCGCCGAGCTGACCGGCCAATCGACGTTCAGCTATCGGATCGCCGTGACTCGTCTTTCGGGCGACGACGCCGATGCGTGGGCAGATGCTTGGGGGGAAGACGAGACGATCAAGGAGAACCTCAGGGGCTGCTCGTTCGGTTTCCTGACCCTTGAGGAGATGTGGGCGACCATGTTGGGAGAGTTGACGAGGACGCCGGCTGCGAGCGAGATGGGGCGGCTCGCCCAACTTCTCAAGGCTGCAGGTTTGACCGCGCCGACGGTCGTCGCGAAGCCAAGCCCTCCGGCTCCCGGCTCTGCCGCCGCGATGGCCGAGGAGTTAGGGAGCGAGGCGTGACACATGACCTCTGACCAAGCGCGGCGAGCAGCGGCCACCTGAGCCCCGGGCAGAGCCTCCTAGAGGTTTACATGGTGCAGCTGCCGACCGAGACGTCGCCCGAGGCGTCTTGAGTCCCCAGACCCGGGGTCAATCCCATTGTCGCTGCAACCCGTGTCCAACTTCCCCCCGCTGACCTGCGGCGTCCTGGCAAGATCGTGTGACGTCCCGCCCGCCCGGCAGCCTGATCGGGTGGATGGACGTGTCCGACCGGCCAGGTGTGGCTGCGCCCTACCGCCGACACCTCGGGTCCCGTGCGCTACTGGCACATCGAGGAGTCCGGAGCAGGACCGAATGCAGCTGCGAGGTCCCGGTGCGCGCCATGGCGGCGGCATCCTGACTGAACGATGCGCGGGATACCAAGCTTCGTTGACC
>JBOGVI010000333.1:0-9822 GCA_050692695.1 Actinomycetota bacterium | reverse complement strand
GGGTACGTGAAGCGCCAGCCCATCGACGCGTTCCGGCGCCAGGGGCGAGGCGGCAAGGGCGTTCGGGGGGCGAACCTCAAGGAGGAGGACGTCGTCAGCCACGTCTTCACCACGACCACCTATTACTGGCTGTTGTTCTTCACCACGAGGGGAAAGGTGTACCGGGTCAAGGTCCACCAGGTGCCGGAGGCCGGACGCACGGCGCGGGGGACCTATGCCGCGAACCTTCAGGGCGTCTCCATCACCGGCGACGAGAAGGTCTCCGCGGTCATCGCCCTCAAGGAGTACGCGGTGGGCGCGTACCTCCTCTTCGCCACGAAGAAGGGGATCGTGAAGAAGACGCCCCTGTCCGAGTACGGGTCGGCCCGGACCGGCCTCGCCGCCATCAACCTGAAGCCGCGCGACGAGCTGATCGACGTGCGCCTCACCAACGGGAAGGACGAGGTCATCCTGGTATCGCGGCGGGGCCAGGCCGCCCGGTTCAAGGAGAGCCTGGTCCGACCGATGGGCCGCCAAACGGCCGGGGTGATCGGGATGCGCCTGGGCGAGCGCGACGAGGTCCTCGCCCTGGGCATGGCCTCCCAGGGCGAGGAGCTGATCAGCGTCACCGCCCAGGGCTACGGCAAGCGCACGCCGCTGAAGGACTATCCCACGAAGGGCCGCGGCGGGAAGGGTGTGATCGGGCACGCCCTGACCAAGAAGACCGGCCTGCTGGCCGGGGCGTTCGTGGGATCCAAGGACCAGGACATGTTCGTGATCTCCTCGTCCGGTATCGTGATCCGGGTCGCCGCGGCGGACATCCGCCGGGTCGGCCGGATCAGCCAGGGCGTGCGCACGATGCGAGTGGAGGAGGGCGCGCACGTGGTCGCCATGGCGCCCGTGATGACCCAGGCCGAAGAGGCGTAGCCGTCAGGAAGTCGGCGAGACCCGTTCCTCGGGGAACGGCACCCGCCGGAACGTCGCGTACAACAGGAGGTCGTAGGCGACCTTCAATCCTCCTGCCACGGCGAACGGGGCTCCGATGGCCACCCGCTGCATCAGCAGGCCGGCGCCGACCGGCCCCATGGGCCGAGCCACGTACCGCGCGGTGTTCGTGAAGGCGGCCGCAGCCGTTCGCTCCTCCGGGTCGACCATTGCCACCACGTAGGCCTGGCGCGCCGGCACGTCCATCTGGGACAGCCCGAACCGTGCCAGCAGCACGGCGATGGCCCATCCGAGGGACGGCATCACCGGGACCAGCATCAGCAGGACGTTCGACGGGAGATGCGTGAACACCATCGTGTTCAGCAGGCCGATCCGCGCGGCCACGCGCCCGGCCGCGACCGACGAGGCCGCCTGAAGTAACCCTGCGGCGAAGAACACCACGCCCATGAGCTCCGGGCTGGCCCCGAAGGCCCGGCCGAACCAGAACACAAGGAAGGCCTGGACCACGAACCCGCCGGCAAACGCGTCGAGGGCGAACAGCGCCGCCAGCTTCGTCACGGTGCGTCGGGACGTCCGGAGCAGAGATCGGGGAAGGGCACGCGCTTCGGCCTGCCGGTCCCCTCCTCGCTCCCCTCCTCGACCCACACCCTCCGCACGACCCGCTCCCGATTCGACGGCTGCGGACAGCCGACCGGCAAGGGCTACGCATGCGATCGCCAGCGCGGGGAAGGCCAGCAGCCACCGCTGGTCCGGGGGGAGGGTGGGCAAGAGCTCTCGCAGTGCCGCGGGACCACCGCCGAACAGGGACCCTACCGCGCCCCCCAGGTACGCCACCGCGTTATACCGTCCGAACACCCTGGCCCGGTGGGCCGGTGGAGCGTTCCCTATCATGGCCTGCTCGAGCGAGGTCATGGGCCCGGATTCGTTGGGGTCGGTGGAGAGGGTGCCGGTGAGCGCCGCCGCGACCAGCAGCAGCAGCGAGTCGGTCAGGGCGAACACCGCCCCCGCGAGGCCCATCACCAGCAGGAGCACCGAGTAGGCCCGCCGCCGGCCGGCGCGGTCCCCTACCAAACCCACCGCGATCGAGCTCGCCGCCCCGCCCGCCAACATCGCCGTGAAGACCACGCCGACCGCGACGTCGGTGAGCCCGCCGCGCACCAGCGAGGTCCCGAGGACCACGCTCCCGAACCCGTACAGGAACGCCCGGAGGGCTTGGATCGTCAGGATCAGCCGGAGGTCGGTGAGCTCGGCGGTACGGGTTCGGCTCACACCTGGCGTCGCGATTCGCGACCCACCTCGGCCACCTCCTCAAGAGGCTCCATAATCGCACCCGTGAACCCCGCGGCCGGAGTCGTGCTGATCACCGGCGGGGCCGCCGCCGGCCTGCTCGGGGCCTTCGTGCTGTGGAGACGGCTGCCGCCGCTGGGTGCCGTCGGGTTCGTGGCCGGGTCAGGCCTCGCGACCGGCGCCGGGGCCCTGCTCGCGCAGGAGAACTCCGGGGCAGGCGACTGGGTCATCACGCTGACGGTCTTGGCGGTGGTCGCTCCGCTCCACTGTCGCGTGCTCTTCGGCGCACCGGACGGAGCCCTGGCCGGCTCGGTTCGGGGCTCGGGGTTGTTGCCGAATGGGGCCTGGCCGCGTAGAAAGACGGGGTATCCGATGACTCAGCGCATGGACGAACCCGGCCTCGCCACGGAAACGACCACGGAACCGATCGCGCCGTCGCCCGCCCCGGACGCTGGAACTGTGGCGGGCGTGCCTGCGGAAACGGCGACCCGACCGCGCCGTCGGGCCCGCCAGACCCGGGTGGTGATCCGGAAGGTCGGGCCGTGGTCGGTGTTCAAGTTCTCGCTCCTGTTCTATTCCTGCATCGTCCTGGTGATCCTGCTCGCGCTGGCGATGCTCTATTGGATCTTGGGGGCGATCGGCGCGATCGAGCACCTGACCGAGTTCACGCGAGAGCTGTTCGCGGAAGAGGACTTCAAGATCCACGGAGCTTGGATCTTCGCCCGCATGACACTGATCGGGGCGGCCATGGTCATCATCTGGTCACTGATCAACCTGTTCATCGCGTTCCTATACAACCTCATCTCGGACGTCGTGGGTGGGATCGAGGTCACGCTGGCCGAGCCCCACTGAGCGGCGCGTTCCTCCACGAATCGGCAGGTCGCCCGCGACGTTGACAGCCCGTTTGAGCCACGCGTACGCTTGCCGGGACCCGGGTGGATGGGGCCTTGGGGTTCGCTTCGGGCCTGTAGCTCAGCTCGGTTAGAGCGCATCCCTGATAAGGATGAGGTCGTTGGTTCAAGTCCAACCAGGCCCACCGCGAAAGGAGGAGACTCGGATGGCGGAAGGCGAGGAGTCCGAGAAGAAGCACGGCTTCTTCGGGAAGCTGCTCCGTCTGGCGTTCATCGGCGCGATGATCGCCGCGGTCGTCGCGTTCTTCAAGCGGCGCCGCGGTCAGGACTTCAGCGACGACGAGTGGCAGGAGCTTCCCCCTCCGGAGGGCGGCTAGGTTCCGGCGGCGCATCGAAGGGGCCCGTGCCGCGGCACGGGCCCCTTCGTGTTCCTGGGGCCGAATCGGCCCACGGTAGAATCCCGGCGCCATGGCGGTGAGCGAGGCCTGGAAGGCAGCCGAGCGGGCCGCCCGCGCGGCGCAGGTCGAGCTTCGCCCCTGCACCACCCTGGAGGGCGCCGACGAGATCCTGCGGATCATGATCGCCACCTGGGGAGAGCACCAGCTCGTGCCCCGGGAGATGATCCGGGCCCTGTCCGACAGCGGGAACGAACCGTACGGGGCGTTTCGGCGAGGCGAGATGGTCGGCTATGTCCTGGGGTGGATGGGGTCCGACCGGGACGGGCGGCACGTCCATTCCCACATGCTCGCGGTTGTTCCTAAGCTCCGCTCTCGGGGCGTGGGGTACGCCTTGAAGCTCGCGCAGCGGGCCCAGGCCCTCGAGCAGGGCTACAGCGTGGTCCGGTGGACCTTCGACCCGCTCCAGTCCCGCAACGCGCACTTCAACATCAGCAAGCTCGGGGTGGTGTGCGACCGGTTCCACCGCAACTTCTACGGGGCCATGACGGACGTGGTGAATCGAGGGGAGCGGAGCGACCGGCTCGTGGTGCGGTGGGACCTGGACCGGGCGGCCGGACCTCGGCCCGTCCCGAAGGGTGACGAGGTCGCCGTGCTCGAGGCGAACGGACCGGACAACCTGCCCCGACCGGTGCGCGCGGAGCCGATCGCGCCGGACGGAGGGAGCCTGCGGGTGTGCATCCCCCGCGACTACGCGGGCCTGAAGGAACGGGACCCGGGTCTGGCAGCCGAATGGCGAGAGGCCGTGGGGGACGTGCTGGAGGAGTGTTTCGGCCACGGCGCGATCGTCGTGGCCTTCGGCTCGGCCGGCGACCGAGCGCCGGGCTACCGCCTCGTCTTCCCCGGCGCCGCCGGCGATGGGGCGGGCCGATGACGCGGATCCGGGCCGTCGAGCTCCGGCTGGTCTCGCTCCCCTTGGTGCGTCCCTTCAGGACCAGCTTCGGGCAGGAGACGGAGAAGGTCTGCATCGTGGCACGGGTGGAGACCGACGACTCCGAGGGATGGGGCGAGTGCGTGGCCAGTCCGGAACCAGGGTTCTCGGAGGAGTTCAACGAGGGTGCATGGTCCGTGATCCGCGACTTCCTCGCCCCGGCCCTGTTCCGGGCGGGCGACGTCTCGGCCGAGGAGCTGGATGGGGCTTTCGGCTTCGTCCGAGGGAACCCCATGGCCAAGGCCACCCTGATCGACGCCGTACTCGATGCGGAGCTCCGGGCGGGTGGAGCCTCACTCGCCCGGTACCTCGGTGCCGAGCGAGACCGGGTGGCCTGCGGCGTCTCCGTGGGCATCGCCCCCACCGCCGAGGGGTTGGTGGAAGAGATCGGTAGCTACCTGGCCGAGGGTTACCGACGGATCAAGCTGAAGATCCAGCCTGGCCTCGACGTCGAGCGGGTGGCCCCAGTGCGCGAGGCCTACCCCGAGGTCCCCCTGTCGGTGGACGCGAACGCCGCGTACACGCTGGAGGATACCGGGACCTTTCTGGCCCTCGACGCCTTCGACCTGCTCATGGTGGAGCAGCCCTTGCACCACGAGGACCTGGTGGACCACGCGGAGCTGCAACGGCGGATCCGCACGGACATCTGCCTGGACGAATCGATCCGCTCGGCGACCGGGGCAGAGGCCGCGTTGAGGCTCGGTTCCTGCCGGGTCGTGAACATCAAGCAGGGACGGGTCGGTGGGTTGTTGGAGGCGAGGCGGGTCCACGACGTCTGCCGGTCCCGGGGTGTTCCGGTGTGGTGCGGAGGGATGCTCGAGACCGGGATCGGCCGGGCAGCCAACCTGGCCCTGGGAGCGCTCCCCGGATTCACCTTGCCCGGGGACACGAGCGCCAGCCGCCGGTACTTCCACGAGGACCTCACCGAGCCCTTCGAGATGGACTCCGACGGGACTATGGCCGTGCCCCATGGGCCGGGCCTCGGCGTGGAGCCCCGCCCGGAGCGCCTCACGGCATGCACCGTTCGGAAGGAGCTCCTGAGAAAAGGTGACAAGATCGACCATCCCGGCTTGACCGCTGGAGGTGGGGTCCCATACAGTGCGTGATGAGAGGCCGCTGGGACCTTCGGGTTTCGGCGGTCTCTCGCTTTTGCGCCATGTGCCCGGCCCGTCCCCTCTCCTCCAGCGACGCGTCCCCCCTGAGGCGGCCGGTGGGCCCCTCACGACCTGCGGCGTGACCCTGCCGAAGTGGCCTTTCACGCTCCCAGATGTGGTTGACCGTTCCGCCCGGCGAGGTACTTTGCGGGGGGCCTCCGGTCGCGCCATGCTAGGGGGGCGAGGGAGGGCCGAGAGAGATGCGAATGAGGGCGATGCGATGAAGAAGCGTGTCCTGCGGGCGGGCGAGATCGAGATCGAAGACTCCCAGGGCAAGGTCCGGGCCCGGCTGGGGGTGACGAACGACGACTCGCCGTTCATGGCCCTCTACGGCCCCGACGAGCGGCTCCGGGCCCGGTTCGGCGTCCAGCTCGACGGCTCGGCCGGGCTGGCCATCGCGGACGACGAAGGCAAGGTTCGGGCCACGTTCGGCCTGTTCTCTGACGGCTCGGCCAGCTTGGCCATGGTCGACAGGAACGGGAAGGTTCGCGCCAAGTTTGGGCTGGGGACCGAGGGTTCCCCCACCCTGGCCCTCCGCAACAAGGACGGGCAGCTCGGGTTCGTGTACAGCCTTGCGCAGCAAGGCTCTCCAACGATCTCCCTTCAAGACGAGGACGGGAAGGTCCGGGTCCGGCTTGGGCTGGCCGCGGAAGGGTCACCGATCCTCCGCCTGCTGAACAGGGAAGGCGAGCTCAGGGCGATCATGGGCCTCACCTCGGACGGCACGCCGGTGATCCAGTTCATGGACAAGAGGGGGGAGCCCATGTGGATGGCGCCCGAGAAGCTCCCCGAGGAGTTCTCAGTCGAGGTGGAGCCCATGGCCGAGCCAGTACCGGACCCCGGGGAGGCCTAGCCGGGTGTCCGGCTGGTGGGTGGCCGCCTTCGCCGTCCAATGGGTCCTGGTCGTCGTCCTGTGCGTCGTAGTGGTGGCCCTGGCCAGGCAGGTGGGCGTCCTTCACCTCCGCCTCGGACCGCTGGGCGCGCTGGAGGTCGACGATGAGGGGCCACTCCTCGGCGAGCCCACCCAGCCGGTGACCGCTAGCGGACCCGATGGCCATCCGACCGTGCTCGGAGGCCCCGGTCCCGGGCGCCTCGTCGTGTTCGTCTCGCCCACCTGTCCCCTCTGCGAGCAGGTCCTTCCCTCGGTGGCCGCCGCGGCAAGTCTCTCCGGGCTGGTCGCGCAGGTGGTGTCGGACCCTAGTGCCGAGCAGGCGTGGGGGGTGCCGGGCGTTCCTTTCGTGGTGATCCTGAACGAGGCGGGCGTGGTGCAGGCCAAAGGCACCGTGAACAACCTCGAGCAGCTCGAGGGGCTGGTGGACACGGCCTCCCGCCGCGCGGCCGAGCGGTTCTTGGGGGTACCCGCCGGCTGATGGGCCTGGATCTTGCCCGTGCCGAGGTCGAGCTGGCCCGCCGGACCAGCCGCCGCTCGTTCCTCGGGACGGTGGGCCGCGCGGTGGTGGCGCTGGCCGGTGGGCCGTTCGTGGCCGTGGCCCTCGCTCCGGAGCGGGCCGAGGCGCACCACATCTGCGGGCACATCTTCTCGACGGGCTCCTGCCCTCACCCGTACACGCCGCGCTCCCGGGTCGACGCGTACGGGTTCCCGGTGCATCCCAAGCACGGCTATCCCGTCGACGACGATGGGCGGATCTACACAGACATCCGGCAGCGCCGGCGGAAGGTCTGCCAGGCTCGGGTCCCCGATGAGTACCCGGGGGTGAAGGATCCGCGCTATGGGGGCGGGTGGAGCCGGTGCTGCGACGGCAGGGTCCGGCACATCCAGGACTGTTGCTCGAGCTCGCGGATCCGCATCAACGGCGACCTCTCTGTTCGAGGGTACTGCCCGAAGAACCTTCGCGTGTTCTGCATCACGTACCGGGAGCTGAACGTGGCGTGTTGACGGAGCCTGTGGCGATCGCCGTGGTCGTAGCATCGCTCGTCGCCGGGGTGTCCACGCTCTTCGGCCCCTGAGGGCTCTCGATGGTGGAGACCATCACGCCCGTGGTGCACGGGGGACGAAGGGGAAGGTGGGCGGGAGACGTGGCGCTCCACGTGGCCGGCGCGACGCTTTCGGCCGCGGCGTTCGGGGCGATCCTGGGAGCGGCGGGGTCGGTCCTAGGGGCTCCATGGGGACGTGGGGGCCTGGTGGTCGTCGTCGCGGCTTCGGTGATCTACCTGCTGCGCGAGGCGGGGGCGGTACCTGTGCCCGTTCCCCAGCTCCGCCGTCAGGTGCCCGAGTGGTGGCGGACCTTCTTCCCGGCCCCGGTGGCGTCGTTCCTGTACGGGGCGGGCTTGGGGATCGGCTTCCTCACGTTCCTGCGACAGGGGACGCTGGTCGCCGTCGCGGTGGCCGCGGCTTCGTCTGGGAGGCCCGGTGTGGGAGCGTTGCTCGTTGCTCCATTCGGGGTCGCGCGGGGCCTGTCGGTGCTCGCGACGGCCCGCATCCGCGCGCCGGAGGAGGGGCGGGCGTTGATCGGTCGCCTGGAGGCCGCGGCGTCGGCACCGGCGTGGCGGACCGCCCATGTGGCCGCCTTGGGCGCGATGACGGCGACGGCGGCCCTTGCTGTGGCAGGCGTCGGGGCTGGCGTCCGGGTCGGAGCGGTGGCGGCTGGAGTGCTCGGCGCCGTGCTCGCCTGGTCCGCCGGCGGCAAGTTCCTGCGCCCAAGGGACTGGCGCCGGGCCCGCTCCGCCTACGGTCTGCGGGGCCGGCTCGACCAGGTCGCCGCGATCGGCGCACCGGTCGCGGAGGCCGGGGTCGTCGGGCTCGTCGTGGCCGGATTGCACCGAACGGCCGGCATCGCCGGTCTGCCTCTGCTACTCGTGTTCTCGCTCGCCGTCTTGCGGGCTCGGCGAAATGCCGGGGACCTCGTTCCGTGTGGGTGCTTCGGAACGGTAAAGGCGCGTGACTACCGGCTGCTGCTCCTTCGGAACGCGGTCCTGACCGTTGCCGCGGCGGCCGCAGCGGTCTGGGCGGTGGATAGCCCCCGGCTTCGGACTCCCCGGATCCCCTCCGGCCCCGACGTCCTCCCCCTGGCCTTCGCCGTCGTCGGCCTGAGCATGGCGGCGTGGACGGTGGTGCGGTCGGTCCGATCCCTCGGCCGGCGGGGGGCTGCGTGAAACGAGCGCTCCGCGGCGTCACGATGGTGGTCGCGGTGTCGGCGTCGATGGGGCTCTCCGCGATCATCCCGGCCCTCGCCGTCCGGACCAACCTGGGCGATGCGAACGACAGCCCCGGGCGCCTGGACCTACGGCACATTCGGTTCGACCAGGACGCCGGCCCGGCCTCATGGGTGCTGCGCACGTTCGGCTCCTGGACCGTCGACGATATCCAGGACTCGGGCTTCGTGTGGGTGATCCTCGACACGCTGGGGAGCCCCGACGAGGACTACCTGGTTGTCGTCCGGTCCGACGGACGGAAGCTGGTCGGGCTGCTCCTCCGGCGGCGGACGGGCGGCTGGGACACCGAGGTGGGCCGGGTCCGGGTCGCCAAGTCCGGAGCCGACGGCGTCACGGTGACGGTGGGCATGGGCAAGCTGAATTTCGGGCCGGAGCGAACGTGGTACTTCTGGTGGGTGCTCTCGCAGTTCACCGGGAAGGATTGTCCGCGGACCTGTCTGGACCGCGCGCCCGAGGAACGGGCCGTTCAGCAGGAGATCGCGAGCCCGTCGCCCACGCCTACCCCGTCACCCAGTCCCACCGACAGCCCCACGCCGTCGCCGAGCCCGTAGGCCGAGGGCGGGCGCCTCGGCGCCTATGATTGGGTGCCGGGGACGTAGCTCAGTCGGTAGAGCACCTGCTTTGCAAGCACGCCCGTCCGAACGCTGTGCTGACCAGCGATAACAGCGCGGTTTCCCCTACCGGGGGGGCGTAAGTTATGCGCTGTACACTCGGCGCATGTCGGCCAAGGCGGAGAGGACCGTCGCGTCAACATCCTGGCGGGAGAGGCCTGGATCGGCGTCGTCCAGTGCCCGGCCGCACTGGTGCTGGATGACCCGCTAAAGAAACTCGCTCGCGCCCAGCACGGCTCATCGGGCTCGAGAGCTGAGCCAGCGAGGGGACCGGGCCGAACGGGCAGGAGGACTGCCCTGCGCGTGGGGCGCGCCCGGTCCCTCGCGGACGTTGACCCGACCAGGTGCGCATCGCCACCTCGTCAGTCATAGGCGCAACGGTGCCTGTGGGGTGCATTTATTCGGTTCACCCTCCTGAGCAGGGCATTCGGACCC
>JBOGVI010000332.1:0-16270 GCA_050692695.1 Actinomycetota bacterium | reverse complement strand
TGTCCCTTCCCGAGGCCCTGGCCAACGACTCCCTTCGTCGGCCGTGGTGTGCCGACGTTGCCCGGCACGCCCGTGGCGTCATCGTGCACTCGCAGTTCTGTCGGCGGTATCTCCTCGACTTCGGGTGCCGGACGCCGGTCTTCGTCGTCCCCCACCCCGTGGTCGAGCGCGAACCCGACATGCGCCGCGCCGAGCCACGCGGGCGCACGTTCCGCCGACGGCTCGGCCTCGGTGACGACGACGTCCTGGTGGTGGCCCCCGGCGACCTGAACCGGGCCAAGGGCCTGGACGCGGTCCTCGCGGCCATCCACAGCCTCGACCCCGTGCCCGTGGTTCGCGTCGCGCTGGTCGGGCGGCGGATCCACGGGTACGACGTGGACGGGATGGTGGCCGCGAGCCAGGTTGCCGATCGGGTCACGGTCGCCGCCGACGTGTCCGACGACGACTTCCGGGCCTGGCTGTTCGCGTCGGACATCGTGGTGGACCTTCGGCACCCCCACCGGGGAGAGGTGAGCGGGTCCCTGATGCGGGCGATGCAAGCGGGACGGCCGTCCATCGTGAGCGGGGTGGGGACCTACCTGGACATCCCCGAGGACCTGGCGCTCCGGGTGGCTCCCGGCCCACCGGACTCGGCCGAAGTGGCCGCCGCGTTGCGTCGCCTGATCGAAGAACGCGACCTTCGGGTGGGGATGGGAGAGCGGGCTCGCGGGCACGTCGCCCGGCTGGGCGCGGCAGATGCCACCGCCCGAGGCTATGAGGAGGCCATCGACGCGACGCTCCGGCTGGCCCTCGACCCCGGGCGCCGGGCCCTTGCCCGGTGGGCCGGGGCGCTCGCCGACCTCGGCGTCACCGACCGACACCTCGACCAGGGTTTCGGCCTGTCGTACTCGCGGGCTCTGGAGGAGTTCGGGCACAAAACCGGCCTGTAGACTTTGCCGCAGCCCCCGCATGCAGCCCCTTTTTCGGATGAGAGGGACCGTGGCCGCTGACCCTGAGACCGCCGTCCGCACCTCCGAGCCGCCACACCTGCGGATGGGCCAGCGTCTGCGCGACCTCTACGCGCACCGCGAGATCCTGCTGAACCTGGTCCGCAAGGAGCTGAAGGTGAAGTACACGGCGTCCGTGTTGGGGGCCGTGTGGTCGCTCCTCAACCCCGTGGTGTTCCTGGCCGTGTTCACGTTCGTCACCAGGGTGATCGGGAATCCCCTTCCGGACTATCCCGTGTACCTCCTGTCCGGGCTCCTGGCCTGGAATCTGTTCTCCGTGTCGCTCTCGACCGGGGCTCGCTCGGTCATCGACAACGCCAACCTGGTGAAGAAGATGTCTTTCGCTCGGGAGATCCTTCCCCTCGCCGCCATCGGCGTGGCCCTCGTCGACTACCTCCTCCAGACGGGCGTCCTGTTGCTGCTCGTGATCGTGACGGGGTACGGGCTCCACGTGCCGGAGCTGTCGCTCTTCCCGCTGGCGTTCCTCACCCTGCTCGTGTTCACCGCGGCGATGACGTTCTGGATGGCGGCGCTGAACGTGCGGTACCGCGACGTGCAGCACCTGCTGAACGTGGGCCTCCTGGTGTGGTTCTGGGTCACGCCGATCGTGTACGCGGGGTCCCTGGTGCAGGAGGAGCTGGCCGGGCGCGAGCTCCTCGGCGTGAAGCTGTTCGACCTGTACTTCCTGAACCCGCTGGCGGCCATCGTCGAGGGGATGCATCGGGCACTCTACGGGGTGGTCGTACCCACCATGAACGGCGCTCCGACGCCGGTGCTGGTCGACTCGAGCATGGGGTGGATGGCCGCGGTCCTCGCCGCCGTCCTAGTGGGCTCGGTGGTCCTACTCCGGCTGACCTGGGGGCTGTACTTCCGCCTGTCCGGGGACTTTGCCGAGGAGCTGTAGCGTGAGCGTCCCGGCCCTGGAGATCGTCGAGGTCAGCAAGAAGTTCCGACTGTACCGGGAGAAGCCGACCTCGCTGAAGGCCCGGCTGCTGCATTCGCGCATGCAGGTCGAGGACTTCTGGGCGCTCCGCGACGTATCGTTCGACGTCGCGGAGGGGGGCTCCCTCGGCCTGATCGGCCACAACGGCTCCGGCAAGACCACGTTGCTCAAGATCGTGGCCGGGATCCTTCGTCCGACCTCGGGGATCGTCCGGCAGCGAGGGCGGCTGGCGGCGCTGCTCGAGCTGGGTGCCGGGTTCCACCCGGAGCTCACCGGCAAGGAGAACGTGTACTTGAACGCGTCGTTCCTTGGCCTGTCGCGAAAGGAGACCGACCGCGCCTACGAGGCCATCGTGGCCTTCGCCGAGCTCCAGGACTTCATGGACAACCAGGTGAAGTTCTACTCCTCGGGGATGCTGGTGCGGCTGGGGTTCGCCGTGGCGGTGCACGTCGACCCCGAGGTCCTCCTGATCGACGAGGTCCTCGCCGTGGGGGACGAGGCCTTCCAAGCCAAGTGCCTGGACAGGATCGGAACGTTTCGCCGAGAGGGGCGCACCATCGTGCTGGTGACCCACGCCCTGGACACGGTCCGCCAGATCTGCGACCGGGCCGTGATGCTGCACCACGGAACGGTCCACGCGACGGGGGCGCCCGACGACGTGGTCCGGGAGATGCGGTACGTGCTGCTCGGCGTGACCGACTCCGGGTTCGTGCCGGAGGAGGGCACGCGGGAGGCCGAGATCGCGAACGTGGAGCTGATCCGGGGCTCCGGCTCGAGCGACCGCCCCATGCTCCGCGGCGACCCCCTGGCGATCCAGGTCGACGTGCGGACGAACGAGCCCGTGGACGACCTCGACGTCGACTTCCAGATCCTCGACGGCGCGACGAACCACCCCGTGCTCGACGGGAAGACGTCGGCGGGCGGCATCATGATCGGGCGGTTCGACGGGAAGAAACGGGTCCGGTTCCGGATCCCCTCCTTCCCGTACACCGCGGGGAAGTACTGGGTGACGATCGGGCTCACGTCCCGGGAGACCGGGCACCTGTACCACGTGCAGACCCAGCGCTACGAGTTCGAAGTGGCCGACGCGCCTCGCGTCCAGGACCGAGTGGACGTGTCCGTAGACTTCGAGGTCGAGGACCTGTGAGCCGACTCGACCGTGCGCCTCCCGAAGTGAAGAAAGGACGTCCCGCCATGCTGATCGCGCTGATCCTCCTGTCGGTGACCGTGGCCGCCGTGGGCCAGCTCGCCTTGAAGCACGGGATGAACGAGGTGAGCGAGGAGCTCGCGCCGGCCAGGTTCGGGTTGGACGGCGCATCGTTCAGGACCCTGGTCGTGACGCCCGCGATCTACGGCGGTCTCCTCCTGTTCGGGATCTCGGCGCTCGTGTGGCTGGTGGTCCTGTCCCGGGCTTCGCTGTCGTTCGCCTACCCGTTCGCCGCCCTCACGTACGTGTTGATCCTCCTGTTCGACCACTTCGTGCTGGACGACCCCGTGCCCCCGCTCCGGTGGGCCGGGGTCGCGTTCATCGCGACCGGCATCTTCCTGGTCTCGAGGACGCCGCACAGCTGACAGGGTGCGACGAGGACCGGTGCGCCGATGAAGGCCGTGGTGCTGGTGGGTGGGGAGGGCACGCGGCTCCGCCCGATCACCGAGACCGTGGCCAAGCCTCTGCTACCCCTGATGGACCGGCCGTCCCTCGATCACATCCTGGACCACCTGGCCCGCCACGGGGTGCACCAGGTCGTGTTGTCCTCCTCGTACCTGGAAGCCACCTTCCACGACTTCATCGAGGCGCGCCACGGCGATCCGACGATCGCGTGGATCACGGAGGAGGAACCGCTCGGGACCGGCGGGGCCATCGTGAACGCCCTGGAGCACCTGGAAGACGAGCCCTTCTTCGCGCTGAACGGCGACATCCTCACGGACCTCGACCTCACGGCCATGGTCCGGTTCCACCGGGATCGGGGCTCCCTGGCGACCATCGCCCTGCACCACGTGGAGGACGCGCGGCCATTCGGCCTCGTCCTGACGGAGCCCGACGGCCGGGTCATCGAGTTCCGCGAGAAACCAACAGACCCGATACCGGGCGACGTCAACGCCGGGACCTACGTGCTCGAACCCTCGGCGCTCGAGGGCTTGGCCCGGGGCGAGACCATCTCCATCGAGCGGCAGATCTTCCCAGCCCTGATCGCCTCGGGTCGTCCCGTCTACGGCTTCCTCACCGAGGGCTACTGGCTGGACCTCGGCACGCCGGAGAACTACCTGCGGGCCCACTTCGACATCCTGGAGGGAAGGGTGGAGGGCGAGCCGCGCGTGCCGGCCCCGTTCGTGGCCGACGGCGCGGTTATCGACCTCCGGGCCCATCTCGGCCGGTGGGTGGTGGTCGGGGCCGGCGCGAAGGTCGGCCCCGAGGCGCAGGTGGACGACTCGGTCCTACACCCCGGCGCGGTGGTCGAGGCCGGGGCCCGCGTGGTGGGGTCGATCCTCGGCGGGCGCTGTGTGGTCGGGGCCGGGGCCACGGTGACCGGCTCAACCCTGGCCGAAGGTGCCCGGGTGGCTCGGGCGGCGTCGGTCAAGGGCGCACGGATCTCCGCCGGCCGGGAGGAAGGCGCGGGCTAAAGCCGGGGAACGGGCCGGGCCGATGTGCTAGGGTGCGGGCCCATCGGGGAATTCCTCCGGAACATGCGAAGAGCGCTGGCGTTCGCCCTGGTTTGCTCCACGGTGGCCCTGTGGCCCACCACGTCCGCGCGTCCCGCGGACTCCTTCACCTTCTACGGCTCCGGATGGGGTCATGGGCTCGGCATGTCGCAGTGGGGGGCGTACGGCCTGGCCCATGAAGGATGGAGCCGCGCCGAGATCCTCACCCACTTCTACTCGGGGACCAAGGTGGCGGCATATGACGCGCCGCCGGCCACGATCCGGGTGGGGCTGGTGCAGGGTAGGGAGGGGGTCCGCCTCGAGGCGCAGGCCGGGGCGGTGGACCTCCGCCTGGGCGACCCGACGAACGGCGACGTGGTGGCCACGATCCCGAGCGGTGAGACCTGGAGTGTGCGTGAGGCCGCCCAGAAGTACCGGATCCTCGACGCTTTTGGACAGCGGGTGGGCGACGACGTGGGCGGCACCGACACCAACCTGTTCGCGGCCTTCGAGCCGAACGGCGCGCGCGTGCGCGTGCCCGAGGCCGGGCACACCTACGGCCGCGGCTTCATCGAGTTCAACATCTATAAGTGCCAGTCGGACTGCCGGGAACGGCTGATCCTGGTGGTCGCCGCGGAGGAGTACCTGTACGGCCTGGCCGAGGTGCCGAGTAGCTGGCCGAGACCCGCCCTGGAGGCCCAGGCCATCGCGGCCCGCACCTACGCGTTCACCAAGGCGGCCTCGGGGCAGAATCGGCCCGGGTGCAACTGCGCGCTGTACGCGAGCTCCTTCGACCAGGTGTACGCGGGGTACGACAAGGAGGCAGGCGTGGACGGCGACCGGTGGGTGGCCGCCGTCGATGGGACCACGGGCCAGGTCGTGCTGCACCAGGGACAGAGCATTCTGGCCTTCTATATGTCATCGAGCGGTGGCTTCACCGAGAACAACGAGAACGTGTGGGGCGGGACGCCGATCCCGTACCTTCGGGGCGTGTGCGACCCCGGGGACTACACGCCAGACAACCCCAACGCCGTGTGGAACGTGACGCTGACCGCCGAACAGGTCACCACGAAGCTCAGCCTCGGCATCGGCAGGGTCACCGCTTTCACGAACACGGTTCGGGGGGTGTCCGGCCGCATCATGACCACGCTGGTCCAGGGCGAGACGGGAAGCGCCGAGATCAGCGGATCGGTGCTCCGGTCGACCCTCAAACTCCCCGACGACCGGGTGTGGATCAACGCCGACCGGTTGGTCACCGGGAGCATCCGGTCGAAGTACGACGCGATCAACTGCCGGCCTGGCCTCCCTACGTCGAGGCAGGTGCGGCTGTCCGACGGCGCCCGCCAGAAGTTCGAGCGGGCCACCATCTACTTCAAGGATGGCGTCGGCGCGCACGCGCTGTCGGGCTTCGTCCTCGAGTTCTACATGAAGAAGGGCGGGCCCAGCGGACGCCTGGGGTTCCCCACCAGCGACGTGCGCAGGCTGGCGAACAGCGCGACCCGCGCGAGCTTCGAACGAGGCAAGATCACGTGCTCGGCCTCCGGGGGCTGCCGGCTCGGCTAGCGGCGGGGCGGCCGGGTCAGCCGGCGCTCGGCTCGGGGGCGTTGCCGGTGCCCCGATAGGCCTCGACGAACCCCGACGCGATGGTTCGCGCCTGGTCGGCCGTGACCGCGGCGGGGCATTCCCACAGCTTGTTCCAGGCGGCCAGGGCGAGCGAGGTGCCCTCGTCGAGCTGGGGATACGGCGCCATCAGCACCTTGTCCTCCGACTCGGCGAACGACGCGAGGCGCTCCACCACGTCCTCGGCAAGCGCATCGGGCCCGTCGGCCCGGTAGTAGATGAGCACGTACGCGTGCTCGAGGTTGTGCACGGCCCGGGTCTCTTGGACGGGGTCCGTGTACACCTTCGGCTCCGCGGGCAGGGGCGACGGGTCGTGGAGCCCGGAGGTCGCCGGGTGATCGGGGTACGTGTAGTCCTCGCCCCTTGCCAGGTGCTGGCCGCCCGAGGCGGAGGCGGCGGGGGTCTGGACCGCGCCGCACCCGGCAGCCTCGGCCGCGGCCAGGGCGGCGTCAGGGATCGGCTTGGGACCGCCCACCCGGAGCACCAGGTACAGCGCGACGAAGGTCCCCACGCCGAGCGCCCCGGCCCACGCGACGCGCCGGGTGGTCCTGGCCCGCCGGGCCCTCCGGAGCGCAGTCTCCCGAGCCTGTCGGGCCTGGTCCTTCCGCCCGGCTTTGGCCGACCGGGGCCGCTCGGCGGTTTGGGTGGCCGCTGCTCCCGGTACCTCGTCCGGGCCGGCGTGCGGCCGGTGCCGCTGCTTCCGCTTCTTCTTCGCCATCAGAAGGGCGCCCCGGGCTCGGGCGCCTCGCCCAGGTAGTCCTGGTCGTCGAACGGCGGGGCCACGTACCGGGCGGTGAACCCGAACGCCGCCGCCAGGTTCGCCCGGGAGCAGGACTCGACGTTGTGCCAGGCCACCAGGGCCATCTCGGTGTCGGCCGGCAAGCTGCCGGCCGGCCCCTGGTCGGGGTAGTCGAACGGGGCCACGATGACCCGGGACCCGGCGTCTGACCTTCCGTAGAAGTCCTCGATCCGGGTCACCTCCGCGTCGGGGGTCTCGGGCGCATACCACACGATGGCGGCCCCGTGCTCCAACGAGTGGACCAGCAGGTCGATGGGGGGTGGGCTGGAGTACACGCCGGCGGCAAGTGGCTGGCCCGCGTGAGGGCCGGAGGCCGGCGGCACGGAGGGATACGTCGAAAGGGGCGGCATGGTGGCCGGTCCGCCTTCGGCTCCGATGTGGGCCGCGTCCAGGTTGGGGGGTTGGTACGGGCCGACGTTTCGGACCTCATCGCAGCCGGCCGCCTGGGCGGCGTGGGGCGCCGCCGCGAGCAGCTCGGCCGGGTCTTCCGCCTCCGGCCGGGGCCGGGTGACGAGGAAGGCGGTCGCGCCGGCGGCCAGGGCCACCGCCACCCCGAGCGCGATCCACCGGTTGCGCCGAGACCGGGCCATGCGCCGCTCGATCTGCATGCGCTGACGCCTGGCCTCTTCCTTCCGCTGGGCTTTCGTCGGGCGATCGCCCGTCGGGCCCTCGGTCCGCCCGGTCTGCCTGGCCACGCCCCTCCTCTCGCCGGAGCCTCCCAGGATATCGGGAGCGACGCCGTTCGGGTCCTGGGCGCTTACGGTCTGCGCGAGTTGGGTCGTTGCGCGGGAGAATCGTGCTGGTGGGTCGCCGTTGCGCGGGATGGCCGAGGGTCTCTATGCTTCCGGGGCCTTCCCTGTTGTTGTTGCTCCGGGAACGACCGGGGCCCGTGCGAAGGGGGGCGCACATGGCAACGACGCTGGCACCGCGGTCGGGACTCGACGGCTACTTCAAGGTCTCCGAGCGCGGCTCGAGCGTACGCACCGAGGTCATCGCCGGGCTGGCCACCTGGCTGACCATGGCCTACATATTGGTGGTAAACGCCCAGATCCTGACCGCACTCCCGGACCGGGACGGGGTGGTGCTGCCCTTTGACCAGGTCGTGACCTCGACCGCCCTGGTCGCCGGGGTGATGACGCTCGCCTACGGCTTCTTCGCGAACTATCCGTTCGCCATGGCCGCGGGGCTCGGGCTCAACGCGTTCGTGGCCTTCACCCTGGTGGGGGCGGCGGGCCTGTCCTGGCCGGAGGCGATGGGCGTGATCGTAACCGAGGGCCTGGTCATCGCCGCCCTCGTGCTCACCGGGTTCCGGGAGGCTGTCCTCAACGCGATCCCCATGGACCTGAAGCGGGCCATCGGGATTGGCATCGGGTTGTTCATCGCCTTCATCGGCTTCGACGTCGCGGGGATTGTCATCCACCCAGAGAGCGGCGCGCCGATCCTGACCCTCAACCCGGATCTCACCACGCTCAAGATCCTGACGTTCGCGATCGGTCTCGCCATCACCGCAACGCTCGTGGCGCGGCGCACGAGGGGAGCCCTGCTCATCGGGATCATCCTCACGACGATCGTCGCGGCCGTCATCAACGCCTTCGCAGACACGCCGATCTACTCCGAAGTCGCGCCCGGAGTGCAGCCGGGAACCCTGCCGGATGACATCGTGGCCGCGCCCGACTTCGGATTGTTGGGCGCGTTCTCCTTCAACTTCCTGAACGGCGAGGTTGTGGCGCTCGTGACGGCGGTCGCGCTTGTGGTCTCCGTGATGCTCTCGGACTTCTTCGACACGATGGGGACCGTGATCGGCGTCGGGGGGGAGGCGGGGCTGCTCGACCGCGAGGGGAGGCTGCCCGGGATCCAGAAGGTCCTGTTCATCGATTCGCTCGGGGCCGCCGCGGGAGGAGCGGCGTCGTCCTCATCGAACACGACCTACATCGAGAGCGCGGCCGGGGTGGCCGAGGGCGGCCGGACCGGCCTCACCGCGGTCGTTGTTGGGGTGCTCTTCCTACTCTCGCTCTTCCTCGCACCCTGGGCCCAGACGGTGCCCCGAGAGGCCACGGCGCCCGTCCTGATCATCGTCGGGTACTTCATGATGAGGATCGTCCGGGACATCAATTGGAGCGACGCAGCGATTGGGATCCCCGCGCTGCTCATCATCCTCGTTCAGCCCCTCACGTTCAGTATCACGAACGGCATCGGCGCCGGTTTTATCGCCTACACCGTTATCCAGATCCTCAGGGGCCAGTGGAAGGACGTTCACTGGCTCATGTACCTCGTATCGGCTGTCTTCGTTTGGTACTTCGTCGAGGGGCTGGTTCCTCTGGACTGACCGGCCTGGGATGCGAATAGGCTCCGTGGGCCCGGGCGGCTAGCGCCCGGGCCCACGCGCATTCACGCGAGCCGCAGGTGTTCGCCCAGGTCGATCGGCGGTCGTTCGGGACTCGCCCCGGGAGGCGTCGGCCCGGCGGCCACGGTCCCCAGCGCGAACCACTCGTCGTTCATGTCCAGGACCGCCCGGGTCTCCTCTTGGCAGAACAGGGTGGAGGAGATCCAGCACGAGGCCAGCCCCAGGGCATGCAGGGCCAGCAGCAGGTTCTGGATGGCGGCGCCTCCCGCCAGGAGGAACATCTCCTGCTCGGCGTGGGCCCGCTCGTCGTCGGGGTAGGGGTGGGCGCCGCGGAACCGGATCCACGGCACGATCAGCACGGGCGCGGCCCCGAGCACCCCATCGCTCCGGGCGATTCGCCGGGCGATCACCTCCTCCGAGGTCCCGTCCCGGCGGAGGTCCTCCCGCCATGCCGCCGCCAGTGCGGCGAGCAACGCGCGCCTGGCCGGATCGCTCTCGAGGACCGTGAACATCCACGGGCGAGTGTGATGGGGCGCCGGTGCGGTGCAGGCCGCGCGCACCGCCTCTTCGATAGCCTCCCGGGGGACGGTGCCGGGGCCGAACGATCGGATCGTGCGCCGCGCGGAGATCGAAAGAAGCGGCGACTCCCGGAACAGGTCTTCTTCCGCCGGGCGCACCATGTCGCTCGCCGTGCCCTCCGGCGCGTCGGCCGTCACGCCTCGGACGATCGCTGCGGGCACTCGGGCGGCCTTGGCCATCACCAGGCCGGTCGCCGCGGCCACCTCGTCGGCCAGGGCGACCACCGTGGCCTCCAGGGCCCGGCCCCCGTGATCCGGCGCGCCCCGCAGGTCTACAAGGGCCGGTAGCCCGGAGCACCCGATCGCCACGTTCACGACGCCCCGCCGCCACGCCCGCCCGAACGTGTCGGTCACCACCACGCCCATGGAGACCCCGAGGGCCTCCTCCAGCCCCTTGCGGATCCGCTCGGCCGAGCCGTCCGGGTCCTCCGGGAGCAGCGTGAGGAAGCCGGGCGCGACGTTCGACGCGTCCACTCCGGCGTTCGCGCACACGAACCCGTGCCGGGTTTCCGCGATCACGAGGTCGCCGCGGCGGGCCACGAGCCGTCGGGACTCGCGCTCGACCCACGCGGCGCGTCCCTCGCCCTCGTCCGGGACCACCCGGCCCTCGGCCTTCGACACGACCTTCTGGGTCAGGGCCACGATGTCACCGTCCCGGGCGCCGAGCTCCTCCAGCTTGGGCGCGAGGATCGCGGCGAGGTCGTCCTCGGGCCGGATCTCGGGAAGGCCCTCGACGGGGAGGATCTCGACGCTCACCGCACCAGGTCCAACGCCACGCGGGCCAGGGCCTCGGCCCGCTCGTCGCTGGCCATGATCGCGTCGGTCACGGCGACGCGGACCCCGAGGTCCCGCTCGATGCGGGGGGCGAGGTCCCGGTCGACCTGGTCGATCACCCATGCCCCGAAGAGTCCCCGGTAGCACTCCGCGGCCCCCAGTGCGGTCACCGCGAACCCCGCCACCGGCATCAACTTGTCGGCCATGCCGACGAGGGGCGCGCCGCCCACGATGGGAGAGACGCCGACCACCGCGTCCCGCCGGGCTGCGACGGCCTCTCGGATGCCGGGCACGGCGAAGATCGGCCCGATCGACGCGATCGGATTGGATGGGCAGAAGATGATGGCGTCCGCGCTGCCGACGGCCTCCAGCACGCCTGGGGCCGGGCGGGCCCGCTCCGCCCCCTCGTACCGAGTGCGCTTCACCTCGTCCCGGGCACCCCGCTTCACCCAATACTCCTGGAAGTGGAGGTCCTGCTCGTGGCCGCCGGACACGACCGTAACGCGGGTCGTCACCGGATCGTCCGTCATCGGCAGGATCCGGGAGGCCACCCCGAACCGGGCCCCGATGCGGGCCGTGGCCTCGGAGAGCGTCGCCCCGGCGGCTAGCAGGTTCGTACGGAAGAGGTGGGTAGCGAGGTCGAGGTCGCCCAGGTTGAACCAGGCCTGCTCGGGATGGAACGAGCGAAGCTCCTCAGTGGCTCGAAACGTCTCGTCGCGGCGCCCCCACCCCCGGTCCCGGTCCATAACGCCTCCCAGCCAGTAGGTGACGGAGTCGAGGTCGGGGGAGACGTGGAGCCCATGCATCGCGATGTCGTCGCCGGTGTTCACGACGACGGTCACGTCTTCCGGCCGGGCGGCGCGGACCAGCCCGCGGAGGAACTTCCCCGCCCCGATCCCACCGGCTATCGCCGTCACTCGCATCGCGGATAGCGTAGTAGGCTCGCTCGCGATGGCGGACGCGAATCCTCACCGGCTCCGTCGAGTCGTTCCATCCCCCCCGCCCGCGGCAGTGCCGCGCCGGGCCATCCCATCCCCTCCGCCCGCGGCGCTCACGCGCCGCGCCCTGGCCCGGGCGGAGGCCGGCAAGGCGATCTCGATCGGCGAGGCGGAGGCGCTCATCGCCGCCAGGGCGGAGGACCTGGAGCGGCTGATGGCGGTGGCCTCGCGCCTCCGCGAGCTCGGTCACGGCACGACCATCACCTACTCACGGAAGGTCTTCATCCCGCTCACGATGTTGTGCCGCGACCACTGCCACTACTGCACGTTCGCCAAGCCCCCCGCCAAGCTCGAGGCGCCGTTCCTCAGGCCGGAAGAGGTGGTGGCCATCGCCGAGGCCGGCCGGAAGCTCGGATGCAAGGAGGCCCTGTTCACCCTGGGCGACCGGCCTGAGGACCGGTACGACGTGGCCCGGGAGTGGCTGGCCGAGCGGGGCTACCACTCCACGCTTGACTACGTCCGCGCCGTGGCCGTGAGGGTCATCGAGGAGACCGGGCTGCTCCCGCACCTGAACCCTGGCGTCATGAGCTGGGAGGAGATGGCGCGGCTGAAGCACGTCAGCGCCTCGATGGGCCTGATGCTCGAGACCTCGTCGGCCCGGCTGTCGGAGAAGGGCGGGGCGCACTTCGCGTCGCCCGACAAGGCTCCTTCCGTCCGACTCCGCACGATCGAGGACGCGGGGCGTCTGGCTGTGCCCTTCACGACGGGGATCCTGGTAGGGATCGGCGAGACCCCCCGGGAGCGGGCCGAGTCGTTCTTCGCCATCCGGGAGCTGCACCGAAGGTACGGGCACGTTCAGGAGATCATCGTCCAGAACTTCAGGGCCAAGCCCGGGACCGCCATGCAGCACGCGCCGGAGCCGGAGGACGAGGAGTTCCTGGCGGCCGCGGCGACGGCCCGGGTCGTCTTCGGGCCCCGGATGAGCGTGCAGGCCCCGCCGAACCTGTCCCACCCGGAGATGCAGCTCCGGCTCCTCGACGCCGGGATCAACGACTGGGGTGGCGTCTCGCCGCTCACCCCCGACCATGTGAACCCGGAGAAGCCCTGGCCGGCGCTCGACGTCCTGGCGGCCCGAACGGGCCGGCGCGGCTTAGTCCTTCGAGAACGACTCACGATCTATCCGGGGTTCGCCATCCGGCCCGACCCCTATCTCGCGGGGAAGATGCGGCGGCCGGTGGCGGAGCTGATGGGGGTGGACGGGCTGGCGGCCGAGGGCAGGATCCCGGGGCCGGTCCCGTGGCAGGACCCCGACGTCCGGTGGAAACCCCGAACCATCGACCTGGCCTTCGCCAAGGGCCCGGGTGCCGGGCTTCGGGAGGATGCGGAGGCGGTCTATGGCGACTTCGACCTCCTCGACAACGCGGTGACCAGGGCGTGGGCCAGCCGGGAGGTCGTCCCGGAGCGGATCGACGCGGACGTCCGCTCGGCCCTTGCCAAGGCTGAGCGGCACCGGTCCATCACGGACAGCGAGGCCCTGGCTCTGTTCCAGGCGGACGGGGCCGCCCTAGAGGCGCTGTGCGGCGTCGCCGACCGCCTCCGCAGGGAAGCCATCGGTGACGAGGTCACCTACGTCATCAATCGGAACATCAACTTCACCAACGTCTGCTACGTGGGGTGCCGGTTCTGCGCATTCGCGCAACGGGAGGTGGATCCGGAGTCCTACACGCTGACGCTCGAGGAGATTGCGGCCCGGACCCGGGAAGCGTGGGAGTGGGGGGCCACCGAGGTGTGTATGCAGGGGGGCATCCACCCCGACCTGCCGGGCGCCTTCTATTTCGACCTCCTCGACGCCGTGAGGGCGGCCGCCCCGGAGATCCACGTTCACGCGTTCAGCCCCATGGAGATCCTGAACGGCGCCTCCAAGCTCGGCATCTCGTTCCGGGAGTTCCTGGAGGAATGCAAACGGCACGGCCTGGGGACTATCCCCGGCACGGCGGCCGAGATCCTGGACGACGACGTGCGCTGGGCGCTCACGAAGGGGAAGCTTCCGGCCGACTCGTGGGAGGAGATCGTGAAGACGGCCCACGGGCTGGGCCTCCGGTCGTCCTCCACGATCATGTACGGACACGTTGACGCGCCGCCGCATTGGGTTTTCCACATTCGACGAATCCGGAGGATCCAGGTGGAAACCGGGGGGTTCACGGAGTTCGTTCCGCTTCCGTTCGTGCACCAGAACGCGCCCATTTACCTCGCCGGCAAGGCTCGTCCCGGTCCTACCCCTGTGGAAAACCGTCGGATGCACGCCGTGGCCCGGATCTTGCTCGACGGGGCCATCCGGAACGTCCAGGTATCGTGGGTCAAGATGGGGGTGGAGGCGTGTCAGGCCATCCTCAGGGGTGGGGCGAACGACTTCGGGGGCACGTTGATGGAGGAAACCATCAGTCGGATGGCCGGAGCCGAGTGGGGGATCCGCATGGAGCCATCACAGTTCCACGATGCGATCCGTGCCATCGACCGCATCCCCGTAGAGCGGACCACCACGTACGAACGCGTGCACCGCAACGGTTCCGAAGCACCGAGCATCGCTCCGCCGGGCGCACTCATCGCGCCCTCGCGCGCCTGATCGACCCCGAAATGGGCGATTCCGTCAATCCCCTTTACCGAACTCGTCAATGGCCTTGACGAGCATATTTCTCGCCGAAACGTCTTGAAACCTTGCGTCCGCATGTAGACGATTCATGCGGGAGATGCATGTGGAGGTGCACGAGATGGGAAATTCCCTCTTGTCAAGGAGGGGGGGAATGCCCCAGAATCACACGCATGTGATTCAGGGGGGAGAGAAGGGTGCATCACTACATCCCGTGGCAGGAACGGGCGCGGTGCCGAGAACACGATCCCGAGATCTTCTTCCCCGAGAAGGGAGGCTCATCGAGGGAGGCGAAGAGGATCTGTGCTGACTGCCCCGTTCGCATCGAGTGCCTCAACTATGCCCTCCGTCGAGACGAACGGTATGGGGTGTGGGGTGGCATGAGCGAACGGGAACGGCGACGCCTTAAGCGTATGGCGTCCTGATCCACGGAAAGGGGGTGACAATGTCTCCCGCCAAGAAGAGGTCGACCGCGAAGAGAAAGACCGCGGCGCGCAAGCCCGCGGCCAAGAAGCGGACCGCGAAGAGGAAGACCGCGAAGAGAAAGACCGCGGCGCGCAAGCCCGCGGCCAAGTAGCGGACCGCGAAGAGGAAGACCGCGAAGAGACGGACCGCGAAGAAGCGGACCGCGGCGCGCACGCCCGCGGCCAAGAAGCGGACCACGAAGAGACGGACCGCGAAGAGAAAGACCGCGGCGAAGATGTAGCCCGCACATATTCGCTGGCACTTCTCCAGGAAGGGGGGCGAGTCGGCCCCCCTTCCGCGGTTACGGGCACATTGACGTGCTAGTCTGCGCGCCGCGCAAGCGCCACCCGATGGTCACTACGACAGCCGATCGCCTCCCCGATGCGGACGCCGTCCGCACCCCGAGCGTCCTCGCGGTGCTGGTGGTGAGGGACGGCCTGCCCTGGCTGCGGGAGTGCCTTCGCGCCCTGGGCGGCCAATCACACCCCCGTCTCGGCATCGTGGCGGTCGACAATGGATCGACGGACGGATCTGGCCAGGTCCTGGGGCAGGCTCTCGGCCCAGGGCGCGTCCTCACCCTTCCGGACAACCCGGGGCTGGCGGGGGCCCTTCGCGCGGCCCTGAAGCTCCCGGTGGCCCGAGCCGCCGACTACGTCATGGTGCTCCACGACGACGCGGCCCTCGCCCCCGACGCCGTGGAGCGGATGGTGGACGCCGCCCAGCGGATCCGGGTTGAACGGGTCGGCGTGGTCGGTCCCAAGGTGGTGGACTGGGAAGACCCCCGGATCCTGCGTGAGGTCGGCCGGTCCACCGACCGGTTCGGGCACCCCCACACCCCCCTTCAGGACGGCGAGATCGACCAGGGCCAGTACGACCGGATCCTTGAAGTCCTGTACGTCTCGTCGTGCGCCATGCTCGTCTCCCGCGAGGCGTGGCAGCGCACCGGCATCCTCGACGAGCGCTATGGCGGGCGTCACGACGACCTGGACTTCTGCTGGCGGGCCCGCCTGGCCGGGTTCCGGGTCCTGATGACTCCCCTGGCCCAGGCCCGGCACCGAGCGGCGGGGGCCGGGGGCGAACGAGCCGAGGCCCAGCGCCATGGCTATCAGTACTTCGCGGAGCGGGCCGCCCTGGCCTCGATGCTCAAGAACTACAGCTTCGTCTCGCTCATTTGGCTCCTACCCCTTCATTTCGTCATCGGGATCCCCCGGTTGGCGTACCTTGCCCTGTCTCGACGGTTCGAGGACGCCTACGACCTGCTCGCCTCGTGGACCTGGAACCTGGTCCACCTTCCCTCCACCCTCAGCCGCCGGGTCCGGGCCCAGTCGGTTCGCTCGGTAGGCGACCGGATGGTTCGCCGGTTCATGGAATCGGCGTTCGTGCGGATGCCGAGGTGGTTCCGGGTTGCGGAGCGGATCCTGGAGGAACAGGTGGAGGAGGAACGCGAGGCCGTCCCGGCGCGAGCCCGCGTCGCCTCACTCGCCTCCGGGCACCCCGTGCTGGTCGCGTGGGCCCTCGGTATCGGTGTGGCGGCCT
>JBOGVI010000331.1:0-4891 GCA_050692695.1 Actinomycetota bacterium | reverse complement strand
GCCAGCCTGGCCTTCGCCGCGCTGTTCGTGGCGGCGGCCGTGGCCCTCGCGCTGCCACGAACAGCGCGGCGAAGGCCAGGCTGGCCAGGTACCCCGTGGCGAGGTGTACGGCGAACGTCCCGGCTAGGATCCCGGCCAGCACCCAGGTAGCCCGGTGCATCCGGTCGTTCTCGTCCTCCAAGACATCCACATCGGCCCGCTCCACCTTTCGCGCCTTCACCAACGCCGCAGCGGCGAGGCCGACGCTCGCGCCGAGCGCGCACTCCAACCCGGCCAGGACCGCGGTGAGGGGAAGGTGCAGCGTGCCCGCAAGCACGAGCGCCGCCGCCGGCACGCCCGGGCGGGTCACGGCCGAGAGCCCATCGTGGGCCGCGAGCCGCGTCCACCACAGGTACACCGGGATGTCGGGTCCCACCGGAAAGTCGAACCCTCGGACCACGAACAGCCCCAGGAACCAGGCCGTGAGCCCGGCCGTCAGCGTCGCCAAGGCGACGACGTCCTGTCGAAGCGCTGGTCGGCTCCTCGGCGCCCGGTCCTTCAGGCCGACGCCGAGAACCGGCCGGACGCGTCGACCGTCGCCGTCCCGTGGCTGCTCGTCAGTCCGCTGCACGCGAAGCTCCCCGCGATCGAGTTGGCCTCCGCGGTATCGATGGTGATCGTCCAGTCATCCCTCACGGAGGTGAAGAACGCCGTTCCACGTCCCGTGTCGAGCGAGACGGTGAGCGCGAGCCCGGCCGAGGTCGGCCGGGGTGCCGGTGAAGGTTGGGCCGGTGATCCCGACGCCGTTCGGACCCCCCACCCACCGGAGGACGAGGGTCCCGGGCGGAGGCGAGTAGATCGCCGGCGCGGCCAACTCAGAGGTGAACTCCGCCTCCAGGTCCCCGGCGACCTGCACCGATGCCTCGCCCTCCGACACGGTGCCGATGGCAGCCCCCGGCGAGGACGTGGGAAGCGCCCCGGGCGAGAGGGTCTGGCCGCCCCCGGTCGGGGTCCCGCCTGGATCTTCCTCGCCGCCGCAGCCAGCGCCGTTGCCTGAAAGGCGACGATCAGTGCGATCGCGATCCTCTTCACCATCTCCTACTCGCAGCGGGTCGGACTCTAGCAAGTGTCCGCCGATACAATCCCGGCCCAATGCTCTCTCGCGAACTCGCTGAGGACGTGCTCCGCGCGGCGCGGGCTCGCGGCGGCTCGTTCGCCGAGCTGTTCGTGGAGGAGCGATCCTCGGTCAGCATCCGCCTGGACGACGGGAAGATCGAGGAGCTCACCTCGGGCCTGGACCGAGGGGCGGGCGTGCGCGTCGGCCACGGCACGTCCTACGGCTACGCCTTTTCCAACCGGTTGGACCGTGATGCGCTCCTTGAGGCTGCTGCCGCGGCGGCCGCTTCGGTACGGAAGGAAGGACCCGGCGACCTGGTGGCCCTTCGCGTGCTGGACCCGCCGGTGGCGCATCTCGCCGAGCGCCCGGCCGGGTCGGTCCCCGCGGCCGACAAGGTGACCTGGCTCCGGGAGGTCGATGACGCCGCCAGATCGTTCAGTCCGTTCGTCCGGCAGGTAGTGGCGACCTACGGCGACTCGGTGCAGCGCGTCCTTGTCGCGACGTCCGACGGACGATGGGTGGAAGAGGCGCGTCCTCGGGTTCGGTTGGGCGTGCAGGTCGTAGCGGACCGCGACGGGAACATCCAGACGGGGTTCCACGGGCCGGCCGGGCTGGCCGGCGTGGAGTTCTTCGACGCTCATCCCCCGGCGAAGACCGCCGAGGTCGCCGCGAAGCGGGCCGTGACCATGCTCGATGCCGAACCCGCACCGGCCGGCGAGATGGCCGTGGTGCTCGCGCCGGGCATGGGGGGCGTCCTGTTCCACGAGGCCTGCGGTCATCCGCTCGAGGCCGATATCGTGGACAAGGAAGCTTCCGTGTACCGGGGCAGGGTCGGCGAGCGGGTGGCCTCGCCCCTGGTGACCGGGGTGGACGACGCGACCATCGCGAACGCGTGGGGCTCGTTCTCCTTCGACGACGAGGGCGCGCCGGCGGAGCGGACGGTGCTGTTCGAGGACGGTGCGCTACGCGGCATGCTGTACGACCGGCTGCGGGCCGAGAAAGATGGCGTGGCGTCCACGGGCAACGGGCGGCGCCAGTCCTACGCGCACCCCCCGATCCCGCGGATGACGAACTCGTACATCCTAAACGGCGGCGCGGACGCCGAAGATGTCCTTTCCACGACGAAACGCGGCGTGTTCGTGACGGCGCTCGGCGGCGGCCAGACCAATCCCGCCACCGGCGACTTCGTATTCGGGGTCTCGGAGGGGTTCCGCATCGAGAACGGTGAGGCGACCACGCCGGTGCGCGGGGCGAACCTCATCGGACGGGCCATCGAGGTCATGTCCGCGGTGGACGCGGTGGCCGACGACTTCGACACGTGGGAGGGCGTGTGCGGCAAGGAAGGCCAGGGGGTGCCGGTGGGGAGCGGGTCGCCGACCCTTCGCATCGCCCGCATCACGGTGGGAGGCACCGGTGCCTGACCTCGGCGAGCTGTCCGCGGCCACAGTGGAGGCAGGTCGGGAGGGCGAAGCCGTGGAGGCCTACGCCGACGAGTCCAGGCGCACCGAGGTCACGGCCCGACGGGGCGAGGTCGAGGGCCTGACGTTCGCGGAGTCCCGCGGCGTTGGGGTTCGGGTGATCGCCGGGGGTCGGCTCGGGTACGCGTACGCGGCGGACCCGTCGGTGGACGAGGTGCGCGAGGCCGTGGCCAGGGCCCGCGAGAACGCGACCCTTGCCACCGAGGACGAGTTCAACGCGCTGCCGCCGGCCGATGCTGCGGAGCCGATCCCGTCGCTTTACCGGCCGGCCCAGGCGGCCATGGGCACCGAGCGGAAGGTTGGAGTGGCCCTGGACCTCGAGCGCCTGGCCGTCTCGGCCGACCCTCGGGTGACGAAGCTGGAGCACGCGCAGTTCGGCGACGCGGTGTCCCGGGTGGCGGTGGCCTCGACGACCGGCGTCCGCGCAGAGTACGCCCGAACCGACTGCTGGGCGGTGGTGGTGGCGCTGGCCGAGGAGGGCGACGAGACCCAGACCGGGTGGTCGTTCCGGGTGGCCCGGGAGCTGGACGAGCTGGAGTGGGCGGACGTAGCGAGCGAAGCGGTGGATCGGTCCACCCGGCTGCTCGGGGCATCGAAGCCCGCGTCCGCCCGGGTGCCCGTGGTGTTGGACACGTTCGCCGGGTCCTCGTTCCTGGGCGTCCTGGCCGGGGCCCTGTCGGCGGAGTCGGTCCAGAAGCAGCGGTCGCTGTTCGCGGACATGCTGGGGCAGCCCGTCGGCTCCACCTTCCTCACTCTGGTCGACGACGGCCGCACACTGGCGGGCCCTGCCGCCGCGCCCTTCGACGACGAGGGCGTGCCGACCCGGCGGACCGAGTTGATCGCGAACGGTACGCTGACGGAGCTCCTGCACAACACCTACACGGCGCGTCGCGGGGGGACGGTCTCCACCGGCAACGCCCGTCGCGGGGGCTACCGTTCGGTACCGGGCGTGGGGACCACCAACTTCTACGTGGAGGCCGGGACTACGCCGGTCGCCGAGATCCTGCGGCGGGCGGACGGCGGCGTGCTGATCCAGGACGTGTCCGGCGTGCATTCCGGCGCGAACCCCATCAGCGGCGAGTTCTCCGTCGGGGCGACCGGGCTTCGGATCTCAGGCGGCGAACTCGGCGAGCCTCTCCGGGAGATGACCGTCGCCAGCACGGTGCCGGAGATGCTGAAGGGTATCGCCGCGGTGGGCGACGACCTCAGGTTCTTCACGGCGGTGGGCGTGCCGACGATCCTGATCGGTGAGATGACCGTGGCAGGCGTCTGACGACGTCGGACCATCGAAGCATGGACGATGCTGATCGACCAGTTCATGCCCGCGTTCGACGTGGCCGGGCGGCACGGGATCGTGATCAGGGCTCCGGCGGAGCGGGCGTACGCGGGGATCCGCTCGGTGGACCTGACTCGCTCGGTCGTGATCCGGTCACTGTTCGCGCTGCGAGGATTCCCGGCGGTGTGCGCCGGACGGGGTGCCGGGCGGCGGGGACTCACGTTGGACGACTTCCTTCGGTCTGGGTTCGTGGTGCTGGCCGAGGAGCCGGGCGTCGAGATCGTGCTCGGCGTGATCGGGCGGTTCTGGCGCCCGACCGGGAGCCTGGTCCGCTTCGCGCCGGACGAGTTCACGGCCTTCAACCAACCGGGATACGCCAAGGCGGCGTGGAACTTCCGCGTGCAACCGGCGGGGGAGGGCCGGGTTCAGGTGGACACGCAGACGAGGGTCCAGGCGACGGACGAGAAGTCGCTGAAGAGCTTCAAGCGATACTGGCGCGTGATCGGCCCGTTCAGTGGCCTGATCCGCAGCCAGATGCTGCGGCTGGTGAAAGCCGAGGCGGAGCAAAGCTAATGCGGGAGCAACACGGCGAACCGGGAGCCGCGCGCCGGTTCGCTCTCCGCAACGATGCGCCCGCCGAGAGTCTCCACGATCCGCTTGGCCAACGCGAGCCCCAGGCCGGCGCCGGCCCCCGAACGCGCGGGGTCGGCACGGAAGAAGGGATCGAACACCCGCTTCAGATCCTCGGGTGGGATGCCCTCGCCGGTGTCTTCCACGGCCACCTCGATCCCCATGGACAGCCTTCGCGCACCGACGCGCACGGTGCCGTCGGCCGGCGTGTGCCGGATCGCGTTGGCCAGCAGGTTCTGGAGGACGCGAACCATGCGAGGCGAGCACGGCGTGTCCTCGGCGCCGTTCAGGTCGGTCACGAGTTCCAGCCCCTTCTCCTCGGCCTGCAGGTCGACCGCCGCCACGGCCGATCGTACGACCTGGTCCAGCCGGGCACGCCGTGTCTCGGCCTCGATGGCTCCGGCGTCGAGC
>JBOGVI010000330.1:0-1985 GCA_050692695.1 Actinomycetota bacterium | reverse complement strand
GGGCCGCCGCGGCCACGATCAATAGCAGGAGCGGCACTGCCGCCGTCGCCTTCACCAGCGCCCCCAGGGCCAGCACCGCGGTGGCCAAGAGGTCCCGCCGGGCGAACACCAGCGCCACTCCCCCGGCCACCGACAGCGCCACCAGCAGGTCGTTGTGGCCGCTCGCCACCGACTGGAACAGCACGACCGGGTTCAGCCCGATCAGCGCGACGGCGAACGCCTCCCGTCCCGGCCGCACGTCACGGACCATCTTCACCACGATCGCGATGGTGGCCAGGCTGGCGGCGGCGGCGATCAGCCGAAATGCGACGATCAGCGCGGTCACGTTGTCGAAGATCCTCACAACGAGTGACGAGAGCATCGTGAACAGCGGCCCGTAAACCGCGGGCGTGTCCACCCATCTCGGACCGACGTACAGCCAGAGCGCGTCGTTCGGATAGTCCGAGGGCGTTGCGACGTAGGGGTTCGCGTGGCGGATGCCCGCGATCCGCCCGTAGTACGCGTACGAGTACACGTCGCGGGAGAACAGCAGTGGGAGCAACAGTACGACAACGTGGTATGCGACGGCGAGTCCGATGACCAGCTGCGGCGAGATCGTTCCGCGCCACGCCTCCCGCAGGACGAACACGAACGCCACCGCAGCGAACGCCATCGCGAAGACGGCAACCGCCACCAGAGCGCCGTCGCCCAGGGCGTCGAGGGCCATCAAGCCGGCCAGCCACCGGAACGGTCCCCAGGGCTGTGCCGCGGCCGGCAGAACCGGCTGGAAGGGAGATCCCGGCGTCGCCCCGACCGTCGCGACGAGCACCACTGACACGATCGAGCCCGCGAGGGCGACGCTCCGAGACCTGGGGGATTGCACCGCCGCCGACTGTAGCAAGCGGCTGCGGCCGGTACAGTCGAGCACGCGTGTCACCGATGTCGCCCTTGATGCGACGGATCGCCCGGGTCGTGCTTCCGGTCGCGCTGGTCGGCCTGGCCGGCGCGTGGCTGGGGATGGCCCTGTGGGGCACCTCCAACGCGCGGATGGGGCCGTTCGTTGTGAGCCTGAACATGCGGTTCGGCCGAGGGGTCACGGACATCGTGCTCCCGCCCTTCGGCCACCTCACCGCGGACACCCACCTCGCCCCCCTCCGCGTAGAGGCCACCCTGATCGACGTTCGGATCCCGGACCTCAGCCGGGAGCTCGCCGACGGAGGCCTCCAGGGGCTAGTCGCACGGGTCCAGGCCGACGCGACGCGCGCCGTGCCGCTCCACGCCCTGCGGACCATCGCCGTCGCCGCGGGAGGAGCCCTGGTTCTGGCCCTCCTGGTCTACCGGAGGCGGTGGGTCCCGATGGCCTCGTCGGTCCTCGTCGCGATCATCGTGGTCGGCGGCATGGAGACCCTCACCCTCGTCACGTACGAGCATGCCGCCCTGGCCTCGCCTACGTTCTCGGGTTCGCTCCGGTTGGCCGCGGACATCATCCCTCCGGTCCGAAGCGCCGCGACCACGTTCGGCCAATACCGGGCCCAGCTCGAGCGGGTGGTAGACGGGGCGATCCGGGCCTATACGTCGATCCAGACCAACCCGGTGGGCGGGCCCGGTGAGATCCGCGTGCTCCACGTCTCGGACATCCACCTTGCCCCCCTCGGCTTCGCTTTCGCCGAGCAGGTCGCCGGGGGGTTCGACGTCGACTTCGTGATCGACACGGGCGACACCACCTCCTTTGGGACCGAGCCCGAGAACCTCATCCTCGGCAACGTCTCCCGGCTAGCCCGGCCGTACGTGTGGGTCCGGGGCAACCACGACTCGCGTGGGTTCCAGGCCGCCATGGCCCGGCTGTCGAACGCGGTCGTCTTGGACGGCACGACCACCATGCAGAACGGCTTGCACATCTACGGGCGGGGGAGTCCCATCCGGCCCCCCACCGTGGAGCGCCTGCCAGACGACGTGTTCGCCGAGCGGGTTCGGGCGGAAGGACAGCAAGTCCTGGCCGACGTGGA
>JBOGVI010000329.1:0-2108 GCA_050692695.1 Actinomycetota bacterium | reverse complement strand
TCCGAAAGGATTCGGGGAAGCTGGCCTGCTAGGGCATCTCCGGGAACGGGGCGGCGAGCGAGGGGAGGACGTGGGCGGCGCCGGCCGCGCGGAGCTCATCCTCGGAGAACTTCCCACTGGCCACCGCTACTGAGATAGCGCCCACCGCCTTGGCCGCTTCCACGTCCAAGGGCGTGTCGCCCACCACCAAAACGCCGGCTGGCTCCACGTCGTGGCCGTGCAGCATCGCCGCCTTGTCCATGGCGGCCTGCGTGAGCTCCGCTCGATCGTTCGAATCGGACCCGTAGCCGCCGAACACGAAGAACCGGTTGAGGTCGGCCCGCGAGAGCTTCACCCGGGCGGCGCCCTCCATGGCTCCCGAAACGATACCGAGCATGCACCCCGCGTCGGACAGCATCAGCAGCAGGTCCTCCACGCCCTCCAGCACCCGGTAGCCCTCGGACGTCCGCACCTCCTCGGACAGCCGCAGGAGGTAGGCGGCGAACAGGCGGGCCAGCTCCTCCTCGCTGGGCTCCCGGCCGATCGCGGCCTCGAACGTCTTGCGGGCCACGACGGGATCGGTCTCCCCGGCCGACGTGTGCGAGCCGATGTCCGCGGGGATCCCGTAGAGCTTGTCGAAGGCGTGCTTCCAGCTTCTCGCGCCGGCGCCTCCGGTGTCGATCAGCGTCCCGTCGATGTCGAACAGCGCGACGGTGAGCATGGTCATGTTCGGCTCAGTCCCTCTCGAACAGGACGGCGCGAGCCGGGCCCCCGTCCCCGTCCACGATCTTCAGGGGCAGCACCACCAGCGTGTACTCGCCCGGCTCGACGTCTGCCAGGTTCAGCCCCTCCACGATCACCACGCCGTTCGAGAGCAGCTCGACGTGAGTGGGGTGCCCAGGGGCGCCCTTCATCTCCACCGAGAGGAAGTCCACTCCCACCAGCTTGATCCCCGCCTCCACCACCCACTTCGCCCCCTCGGGAGAGAGGTGCACGTAGTCATCGGGGAAGTCGGCCGGCAGGCGGCGCCAGATCTCCGAGTTGTCGCTTCTCAGCAGGATCCGGGTGGCACCGGCGGGGATCTTCAACGCATCGAGGTCGGCCGGGCCGAGCGGGCCTCGATGACCCCGCGCGTCGGCCACAACGCAGTCGCCGATCAGCAGGTCCACGGGCACGGCATCGATCCCGGGCCCCCCCTCCACGAAGTGGACCGGCGGATCCACATGGGTGCCGGTGTGGGTCCCGATCCGGAGCTCCGAGACGTTGGCCGGGTCGCCCTTGGACAGCTGGATTCGAGGGACGATCTCAACCGGCGGGTCCCCAGGCCAGGTGAGCAGCTCGGGCCCGATGGAGAGCGAGACGTCGATGATCCGCTTCATGCCCGTCCTTTCTCCGTGCGCAGCTGCCGGTACCGGCGGATCAGTGCGTTCGTGGAGGAGTCGTGGGCCAGGTCCGGCTCCTCATCGAACTCCAGCTCGGGCACGATCCGGTTGGCCAGGACCTTGCCCAGTTCCACCCCCCACTGGTCGAACGAGTTGATGTGCCAGATGGTCCCCTGCGTGAACACCTTGTGTTCGTACAGCGCGATGAGCTGTCCCAGCACATGCGGGGTGAGCCTGGTCCCAAGGATCGTGTTCGTCGGATGGTTGCCCCGGAACGTCCGGTGGGGCACCTGGTGGGCCACGACGCCCTCCGCTTCCACCTCCTCGCGCGTCTTGCCGAACGCCAACGCCTCGGTCTGGGCGAAGAAGTTCGCCATCAACAGGTGGTGATGGTCGCCCACGTCGTGGCTCGGCTGGACGAACCCGATGAAGTCGCACGGGATGAGCTTCGTCCCCTGGTGGATGAGCTGGTAGTACGCGTGCTGCCCGTTCGTTCCCGGAGTGCCCCACACGATGGGCCCGGTCTGGTAGTCGATGGGGTTCCCGTCGAGGTCCACCGACTTTCCGTTCGACTCCATGTCGAGCTGCTGGAGGTACGCGGCGAGCTTCCCCAGATGCTGGCTGTAGGGCAGGATGGCCTGCGTCTCCGCGCCGAAGAAGTTGCCGTACCACACGGCCAGCAGCCCTAGCAGCGCCGGCAGATTCCGCTCGAACGGCGCCGTCCGGAAGTGCTCGTCCATCGCCCGG
>JBOGVI010000328.1:0-6136 GCA_050692695.1 Actinomycetota bacterium | reverse complement strand
GTCGGGAGCCGGGGCCGCCTGGCCCGGGGAAGATCGCGTCCAGCTTGTCCATCGCGTCGGGGCGGAGCGAGACATCGAGCGCGCGGAGCGAGCCATCGCTGCTCTATCGTGCGCGGCCCAGGCCTTCCGACGTTCTCGGACTCGGCTACCCGCCCAGCGCCACGCCGGTGATCAGGTTCGAGTCGCGGAGCTTCCGCAGCGCCTCACGCTCGATCAGGCGGACCCGCTCGCCCGAGAGCCCCAGCACCTTCCCGGTCTCCCGCAGCGACAGCGGCTGCCCGTTCTCCAGGCCGTAGCGGAGAGCCACGACGTGCCGCTCACGCTCGTCCAACACCCGCTCCACGGCGTCACCGATCTCCTCGCGGAGCAGCGCGTCCTCCACCTCGTTGAAGGCCGCGTCGGAGTCCACCTCCTCGATCAGGTCGCCGAGCTCGGTGTCCTCGCCCACGGGGGACTGAAGGGACAGCGGCTCCCGGCGACCCATCTCCGTGAGGTCGTCGATCTCCTCCACCGTGGCGTCGAGGGCCCTGGCCAGCTCCTCGCGGCTCGGCTCGCGCCCCATCGACTGCGCGAACTGGAACCGGGTGCGGTTCAGCTTGCGCAGTCGGTCGTGGATGTGGACCGGCAGGCGGATCGACCGCGAACGGTCGGCGATGGCCCGGGTGATGCCCTGGCGGATCCACCATGTGGCGTACGTCGAGAACTTGAACCCCCGGCGCCAGTCGAACAGCTCCACCGCGCGCATCAGGCCGATGTTGCCCTCCTGGATCAGGTCCAGGAGCGGCAGCCCCTGGCCCTGGTATTTGCGAGCCACCGAAACTACGAGCCGGAGGTTGGCCATGATGAACCGCTGCCGCGCGGCCTCGGCCCTCTTCACCGACTGGCGGGCCTTCAGGATGCTTTTCTCCGAGCGCAGCCGGCCGGCCCGGAGCTTGTCCTCGGCCTCCTTGCCGTGCTCGATGATGATGGCGAGCTCGACCTCCTCCTCCTTGGTGAGGAGTGGCTCGCGCGCCGCAGCCTCCAGGTACAGCCGGAGGTCGTCGGCGTCGTCCGTTCCCAGCGGGCGTGCAGGTTCTGGCATCTACTTCACTCTCCCCCCCGCGACCTCTCCCGGGGCATGGTCGCCCCTGGGGAGGTCATGGGGACCTTACGTCGTACGTCGACCGTCGGGCGCACCAACAACGGGCCATTCGTGGCCTCGACACGATCAATCGTACGGGCTGTCTGCGTGCTTGTAAAGGCCACCAGTTGTTAAGACATCGTGAAGACGGCTTCTATTCCCCCAGGTAGCCGCCCCTTTTCGGTCCCGAACGGCCTACAGCGGCATTCGCGTGGGCCCACCGACGAGCATTCGGCGGAAGGACCGGGAGGGTTCGCCGCACGGTCCACGCGACGGCCGCCAGGGCCCGGTCCCGGGCCGGGGTCCAGGTCAGGCCGAACCCGGACCGGAGCCGTTGCGGGAGCAGGCCGATGGTGGCCTCCCGGAACAAGGCCCGGACGGGGACCCAGGCCGGGGTCACGGGAGGTGCCAGGACGCCGGACGCCAGGCGCCGGGCCTCTGCGGTGACGTCCAGGCCGGCCAGGGTCTCTTGGAGATAGCCGTCGAAGGCCGCGAGATCGGTTGGAACGACCTCTGGCGGCACGCCGAAGGCTGCGGCGAAGCGCTTCATCTCCAGGTAGTAGCGCTCGCGTTCGGAGGGCGTCAAGGAAGCTACGAACCGCTGGTACGTCACCAGGGCGGTGTCCACCAATGTGGCGTGAACCCATAGGAGGAGATCCGGGTCAAGCGCGCGGTACGGCCGAGCGTCGCGGGTCCCCACGACGCCGCCATGGATCCCGGTGACCCGGTCGGCCGCGGCCGTGGCCTGCCCGGTGTCGCCGAAGGCGACCGTGAGGACCGTGTCGATCGTCCTCCACAGCCGGGCGAACGGGTCAACCTCGAAGTCGCTGTGATCGGCCACGCCGGCAGCCACGAGCGGGTGGGCGATCTGCATGAGGAGCGCCCGGCCCGCTCCGAGGACGACGACGATCTCACCGTTGACCCGCCACACCATCGAGCCCGGGCCGAACAGCCCGGGGTCTCCGGGACGCCCGGACGCCGGTTTCGGGAACCCCTTGAGCACGTGAGAGAAGCGGGACGAGACGTTCGCCGCCATGGCTTTCCGATGCTACGTCGCAGCCGCGATGTTCAGGGCTTCTCTGCAACATCGGCGGTCAGATGCTCCTGAACGCCGACGTGATAGGCCTCCAGGAGCCAGGCCCGCACCTCTCCATCAAGGTCGTCGGGTGAACGGACGTAGAAGGAGTAGATGTAGTTGTTTGGCGGAATGAAGTCGACCTTGGTGAAGCGCGCGCTGTCGACCCTCCGCTTCAGCCAGAAGCCGGCGCGCAGGCCTTTCTGCTGCACGGTCGCCCCGGCGAACCGGACCCGGACCATGAACCCGATGCCGGTCTTTACGGGTACCGCCCTTACCCCCGGTCCTAGGTCGCGCATCATCCTGGCGAAACGGCGGTAGAGGCCGACGACCTCCTTCGGCTTGCCCCGCAGGTGATCCTGCACGGTCATCCGAACGCACGAGTGCCACATGTTCCGCGAGACGAACCGCTGCCCGCACCTCGGGCAGGTCCACAGGGGCCGGAGCTGCCCACGCGTCTTCGAGTTCGCCTTCGTCTTCGCCGGCATCAGGCGGTGGCGCGAACCGACGTGACCGGCGCCAGGCGACTCGCCACCGTCCTCCAGGTGGCCCCGCCGTCCCCCGAGCCGAACACCTCGCCGGACGTGGCACCGAAGTACAGCCCCATCGGGTCGTCGCCGTCGCGGCCGAAGGCCTGGCGCAGCACCGTGAGGTAGGCGTCCTCCTGCGGCAGCCCGTCCGAGCGGGGGATCCAGGTCTCACCCGCGTCCACGGTCTCGTAGACGCGGACCTTCCCCTCCGGCGTGACCCGGTCCACGTCCGCGACCAGAGGGATGACGAAGGCCCGACCGGGGTCGTGAGGGTCGATGACCATGGGGAACCCGAAGTCCGAGGGGAGCCCGGCGGCGATGTCGAGCCAGGTCTCGCCGGCGTCGTCCGAGCGGTACACGCCGCCGTGGAACTGCATGAACATTCGCTCGGGCCGTAGCGGCGCGCGGTGCATGTTGTGCACGCAGAGGTCGATCGTCGCCTCCCGGGCCTCCTCGGGAACGTATCGCGGCACGAGGCCCTTGTTGCCGTGGCGCCACGTCTTTCCCCGGTCGTCGGTCAGCCACACGCCGACCGCCGAGATGCCGACGGCCAGCCGGTCCGGATCGCCGGGCCACGGACAGATCGAGTGAAGCGCCAGCCCCCCGAACCCGGGCTGCCAGTTCTCCCGGCCCGGCTGGTCCCACAGGCCCCGGTTCAACGCCCACGAGGCGCCGCCGTCCCCGCTTCGGAACAGGGCCGCGGGCGCGACCCCCGCCCACAGCAGGCCGTCGTCCTCGCCGGGCTGGACCACCCAGATCCGCTCCACGGCCGAATCGTCGCCCTCGGGGAACCGCGGGCCGTCGGCCTGCTCCCACTCCTCGGCCGTGGGGTCGTCCGTGATGAACACGCGCGGACCGAACTGCCCGTGGGTGACCGAGGCGTAGTACCGGCCGGTCCGAGGATCCCGGGTGGCGAACTCGACGGTCTGTCCGTCGAACCGGCGGGCCGCGACCTCCATGGGCCCGCCCTTCGGGCCGCGCAACACGAACAGTCCCTTTCGCGTCCCCACCAACACCTCGGCCTGGGCGGCACCGCCGGAGATGGCCGGGAGGACGTGGATGCGGTCGCCGGGCGACACCCGGGCGTCGGGTGCGGCCCGGTCCTCATTCACGAACACGCCGACGTGCTGACGGATCCTGCCCTGCTCGTCAAGGACCCAGCCCGCGAGACGGGGATGGGAGCGCTCCAGCGATCGCAATACGTCCTCGACGGTCGAGCCATCGACCTCGATCTCCCGGTGGCCGCCCGCGAGGTCGCGGAGAGGCGGCCTGAGGGTGACGATCGCCATGCGCGCCAGTCTAGCCGGGGTCGGCGACGGCGGTGACCTCCACCTCCACCAGGATGGCCGGGTCCACGAACCGGAGGCCGCCGACCGTCGTGTTCGCCGGCCGCACGTCCCGGAAGACCTCGCCGTGCGCCCGGGCGGCCTCCTCCCACCGGGTCTCGTCGGCCAGCAGGATGCGCGTTCGCACGACGTCGTGGAACGAGGCTCCCAGCTCCGCCAGGGCCTCTCCGATCGTGGCCAGGGCCTCACGGGTCTGCCCCTCGACGTCGCCGGGGGCCAGGATCGTCCCGTCCGGGGCGGCCGGCGCGGTCCCGGCCACCTCGATGACGTTCCCCACCCGGACGGCGCGGGAGTAGCCCATCACCTTCGCCCACGGGCGGTTCGCCTCGACGCGCTTCCTCACACGTTTGCCTCCTCGGTCCTCGTCGCCGGCGCGGTCCTGCCCGTGGCCCACGCCCGGATCCGCGCGACGTCCTCGGCTCGCGTCCGGTAGAGCGGGGACGTCGCGCCCACCTCTGTCAGGATGGCCTCGGTCGTGAGCTCCTTCCCGTCGGCATAGGCCCGATACGACGCGCCCACCACGGCGCCCTCGATCTCGGCCCCGGAGAAGCCCCCGGTCGCCTCGGCCACTCGAGCCAGGTCGAAGGCCGCGGGGTCGCGGTTCCGCCGGGAGAGCTGGACGCGGAGGATGGCTTCCCGCTCGCTTCGCCCCGGCAGGTCCACGAAGAAGACCTCGTCGAACCGCCCTCGGCGCAGGAACTCGGTCGGCAGCGACGAGACGTCGTTGCACGTCGCCACCAAGAATACGCCCGCCAGGCGGTCCTGCATCCACCGGAGGAACGTGCCGAGCACCCGCTGCGACACGCCGCTGTCCGTCGCCCCCGTCCCCGCCGCGAACCCCTTCTCGATCTCGTCCACCCACAGCACCACTGGGGCCATGGCCTCCACGGTGGCGAGCGCGCTTCGAAGGCGCGACTCCGACTCGCCCACGAAGGCGCCGTACAACCGACCCGAGTCGAGCAGCACCAGCGGAAGCTCCCACGTTCGAGCCAGGGTCTTCGCGACGAGCGACTTGCCGCAGCCTGGGACGCCGGTGAGGAGGACCCCTCGTGGCGCTTCCAGGCCGGCCGCTCGCGCCGCCGGCTCGAACGCGCGACCCCGCACTCGCAGCCACTCCTTCAGGTTGTCCATGCCGCCCACCTGATCGAGACCGCCGGTCCCATCCGGCACCAGCTCCAGGATGCCGTTCGCCTCCAGCAGCTCGGCTTTGGCCCCTCGCACGTAGGTCACGTCCTTCTCGTCGAGCAGCCCGTCTCGGAATGCGGCCTGGAGGATCAGCCGTTCGGCTTCGGGGAGCGTGAGTCCCCGGAGCGCCCCCACCAGCTCGTCCACGGCCTTCGCGTCCATCACCACCGGGAGGTTCCGGGCGGCAAGGTCGTGCATGGTGCGCCGAACGAGGGCGGCGATCTCCTCTCGGGTAGGCGGCTCCAGGGACCACCGCAGGGCCAGGCCCTCGAGCTCCGCGGGGACCTGCGCCCTTGGTCCGGTGAGGACCAGCGTCTGCCCCGGCCGCGCCCGCTGCGCGATCTCCTTGATCCGCCGGACCACGACCGGGTCGCCGAACGCGGCGTGGATGTCGGCCATCACGAACACGCCGGGGTCGGGCAGGGAGGCCACGAAGTCCAGGGCCTTGCGCGGATCGGTGGTGCCCATCTGCGGGTCGAAGCCCTCCCGGGAAAGGCCGCGAGTCACCGACCATGTCCATACGGGGTAGGCCGCGACCTGGGCGGCACGGCGGAGGATCTCCATGAACCGTCCCTCGTCCTGCATCTCGGCGACGATCAGCGTGTGCCTGGACGCAAGGAGCAGCCGAAGGTCACCGGTGGTGTCCATCGTGCTCGTCATGATGGCACGGCGGTGGCGGCCCCCGGCGGTACGCTGGGGCCGTGACGAAGCTCGAGGTCCCCGGGAGCAAGTTCGTCGACCTGGGCGGTCCGGTCCACTACGTCGAATGGGACGGGCCGGCCGAGCGGACGTTCGTGCTCGTCCACGGGCTCGGCGGTTCGTACCTGTCCTGGGTCCTGGTCGGCCCTCGCCTGGCCGAGCGGGGCCGGGTGCTGGCCGT
>JBOGVI010000327.1:0-5072 GCA_050692695.1 Actinomycetota bacterium | reverse complement strand
CCCGGCGGCCGAAGAGAGAGGAGGGAGTGACGAGCCAACGGCCCGCACTCCGCAGGAGGTGTTCCAGCACCACGCCGAGGCGCTGGGCGGATCTACGGGGACGACATCCTGTTCTTGTTCCTCGAGTGGGCGGCTCACGCCACCGCGAACAGGGTCGAGGACGGCATTGACACCTTCGTCTTCAGGGACGGCCTGATCCGCGTCCAGACCTTGCGGTACACGCTCATCTCCGTGAACTGAGGCGCGTCGAGCCTCGAGGCCGTGCGGAGCGGGCGCCCGCGCGAGCCGGCACCGATCGGTGAGGGGCGGCATAACCGAGGGCGAGTGCCTGGTCGTGGACTGCCGGGCGGCCGGTGGGCCTCCGGGTGTCGGAATGCGACGTGAGGAAGAGCAGCCTCACGGACGGACCACGACCCCGAACAGCGCCGCTCGGGTGACGTGGTCGATCAGCGGGTCGAGCTCGGGCCACGGGAAGTCGGGCTTGGAGATAAGCAGGGACGTGATCCCGTGGACGGCCGCCCACAGCCCGATCGACACCATCATCGGGTCTCCGTCGATCGCCCCCGCCGCGATGGCCCGGCCGACGTCCTCGACCAGGTGGCCAAATGCGGAGCTGCCGACGATCTTCTCGTACTGGAACGGTAGGGGTGTCGCCGTGGGCTTGCGCATGAACAGGACGCGGTAGGGCTCTGGGTTGGCCAGCCCGAAGCGGACGTACCCGCGTCCCCGCAGGACGATCGACTCGATCGGGTCCTCGGACCCCGCGGCCGCCGCCGCCGTGACCCGGTCGAGCTCGGCGAAGTACCTCTCGCAGATGGCGAAGATCAACTCGTTCTTGTCGGCGAAATGCAGGTAGATCGACGGGGGAGTGACACCGACGGCGTCGGCCACGGTGCGGATCGACACGGCGTCCTCGTCTCCCGTCTCGACCAGCAGCCGCTCGGCCGCCTCGAGGATCTGCGTGCGGAGCCGCTCCCCCTCCCCTCGCCGGGCTCTCGCCCGGCGAGGGGAAGGAGGCGTGGTGTCGGTCCTCAAATGATTCCCTTGAACGGCGATCCCGCGGGACTCACCGCCCGCCCCGCCGGAGCTGCGGGCTGCGGCGCCTCGCGGAGGCCGATCCGGTCGTGGAGGCGCCGCAGCGGCTTCGGCGCCCACCAGTTCGCGTTGCCGGCGAGCCGCATGAACGCCGGCACGAGCGCCGCACGGATCAGGGTCGCATCCATGACTACCGCGAGCGCCATGCCGACGCCGAACATCTTGATGAACGTGATCCCCGACGTGGCGAAGGCGATGAACACGACGGAGAGCACCGCGGCGGCCGCCGTCACGATCCGGCCCGTGCGCTCGAGACCCATCGCCACCGACGCCATGTTGTCACCGCTGCGATCGTGTTCCTCCTTGATGCGCGAGAGCATGAATACCTCGTAGTCCATCGACAACCCGAACGCGATGCAGAACATGAGGATCGGCATCGTCGTGTCGAGGGTCCCGGTGGCCGTGAAGTCCAGCGGGCCGGAGAGGTTCCCCTCCTGGAAGATCCACACCATCGCCCCGAACGTGGCCGTCAGGCTGAGGAGGTTCAGAACGATGGCCTTGAGCGGTACCAGGATGCTGCCGGTCATGAGGAACAGCAGCGCGAACGTCACGAGGCCGATGATGGCTCCCGCCACGGGCAACCTGCTGGCGAGGCTGTCCTTGGAGTCCACGAGCTCGGCCGACGGCCCGGTCACGAGTGTCTCGAACGGGGCGGGGGTGGACCTGACGTCGTTGACGAGTTGCTCGCCAGCCTCGGAGATTGGCTCTACAGCCGGGATCACCGCCAGCCAGGTACCGTCGGGTCCCGAGAATCGGGCCGAGGCGGCGGAAGGCGGGAAGACGTTCCGACCGCCCTGATACGAGCCGGTGGACGCGTCGACGCGCGAGACGCCGTCGAGCAATGAGAGCTCCGCCGCGTAGCGGTCGACGTCCGCATCGCGTACCGGTCCCGCGGGCCCGGCCTCAACGGCGACGACCGAGAGCGCGGCGGCCTCCCGCGAGGAGAAGTTCACGCGGATCTGGTCCTGGACCTGCCGACTCGAGGCGCTTTCGGGAAGGACGCGGTCGTCGGGGAGACCGAACCGCGCCCCGAGGAACGGCGTGCCGAGCAGCAGCAGGATCGCCACGACGGAGATGGCGACCGGCCATGGCCGACGCATCACGAACGTGGCGATCCGATGCCACGCTCCATCGCCGGCCTCCTTGGGCTTGCCGCGGAAGAGCGCCCACCGGTCGATCCCCCGACCGGTCACCGCGAGGAGCGCCGGGAGGAAGATCAGAGCGCCGAAGCACGCGAGCGCGACGACCGCGACCCCCGCGTACGCGAACGAACGCAGGAAGTACATGGGGAACACGAGCAGCGCGGACAACGAGATCGCCACGGTGAGCCCGCTGAACAGGACGGTGCGACCGGCGGTCTCGACGGTGCGAACTACCGCGTCCGCCGGCTCGAGCCCGGCTCGCATCTCCTCCCGGAAGCGCGACGCGATGAACAGGCTGTAGTCGATGCCGAGCCCGATGCCGAGCGCCGTCGTCAGGTTGATCGAGAAGATCGACACGTCGGTCACGAGCGTCAGAAGGAAGAGCATGGCGAGCGTCCCGACGACCGAGATGCCGGCCACCGCGAGCGGGAGCCCCGCGGCCACGACGCTGCCGAACACCAGGACGAGCAGAATCAGGACGATGGGGAACGTGATCACCTCGGCCCGCTGGAGGTCGGATTCGACCTGCGTGCTCACCTGGCGGAATACCTCCGCCTGTCCGCCGACGCCGACGGACACGAGATCGCCCTCCCGCGTGTACCGGGGGGAGAACTCCTCGACGGCGACGTCGACCTCGTCCTCGTCGCCGGCGATCCTCGCCATGACCAGGGCTTGGCTGCCGTCGCCGCTCCGGAGTGGGGGGGCGAACCCGAGCGTCCAGTAGGAGAACGCCTGCTCGATCGAGGGCTCGCTCGCGAGCTCCTCGGTGAGGGCGGCCCCTTCGCCCGCCACCGCCGGGTCGTCCACCGAGCCCTCCCTCGCCGTGACGAGCAGCACGAAGTTGGGGTCTCCCGTGCGGAAGACCTCCTCCAGCTGGTCTGTACCTCGACTGGACTCGGCGCCCGGGTCGCTGAACCCGCCTCCGGACAGACGGTCGAACACACCGCCGCCGAACGCGCCAGCGGCCACGACCGCAATCAGCGTCCCCCCGAGCACCCATCGCCGCCGCCGCACCGTGAATCGAGCCATCCGCTCCAGCATCCCGGCCCCTCCATTCTCCGCTAACCTAGCGCTGTTAGGTTAGCAAAGGCAACTAATAGCGGGGCTCGCGGCGAATGTCAAGGCCGCTGGTAAGGAGGCCGCCCCGGGGCCGTGACCGGTCCTAGCCGGTGGTCGAACGCGACTCGGGCTCCCTAAACCGACCGCCGGTATCGCCGGACCGCGATCGGGGCGGCGACGAGGATGATCCCGGCGATCCACGCCAGCGCCTGGAGGACGTACGAGGCCGTGGGGCCCCCGAGCACCAGGGCCCGCACCGCCGAAGCCGTCACCGAGACCGGCTGGTGATCCGCGAAGGCCTGGAGCCACCCGGGCATGGTCTCGACGGGCACGAACGCCGACGAGGCGAACACGAGCGGAGCCATGATCGGGAAGGCCGCCGCCTGAGCCGTCTCCGGGTCGCCGACCGCAAGCCCGACGAACGCGAAGACCCACGACAGTGCGTACGCGAACATCAGTACGAGGGCGATACCGGCCAGGAACAGCAGGGCACTCGTGTGCACGCGGAACCCCACGGTGAACCCCACCACGCTCACCAGCGCCATGACGAAGACGTTGCGGGCGAGGTCGGCGATGGTCCGGCCGGCGAGGACACCGGACCGGGCCATGGGAAGTGACCGGAACCGTTCCAGCAGGCCGCTCTTCAGATCGGTGGCCAGGCCGACGGCCGTCCCGATCGCCCCGAAGACCGTGAGCTGCACGAAGATGCCGGGCATGAGGTAGTCGACGTACGGAACGGACAGCGAGCTCGAGACCGCGCCGCCGAACACGTATCGGAACAGGAGCACGAAGATCACCGGCTGGATCGTGGAGAACACCAGGAGCTGCGGCACCCGGCGATACGTGATCAGGTTCCTCCCGGCCATGGCAAGCGTGTCGGACACGGCGCCGCCCAAGCGGCGCAACCCATGACGCTCGATGGGCCGGGAGATGAGAATGGCGGTCCGGCTCATCTGGCACCTCCGATCGGAGCAGCTCCCTTCTCGGGCGATGCGATGGGCTCGGCGTGCCGGCCCGTGAGCCTGAGGAACACGTCGTCGAGGCTCGGCTCGCGCACGCTCAGGGTGGCAGGGGCGAGGCCCTGCGCGTCGAGGGAACGCAGCACCTCCATGAGGAACCTGGGCCCATCGCCGGAGGCGAGCCGGAGCGTGGCCCCTTCGCGGTCCGGGGAGCCGGAAGCAAACCCGGACAGCAGGGCCTGCGCCCGAAGGGCCGCGGCCTCCTCTCCCATGCCGATCTCGATCACCGTGCTGCCGAGGCGGGCCTTCAGGTCCGACGGGGTGCCCTCGGCGATGACGCGGCCCACGTCCACGACGGCAAGCCGGTGGACGAGACGGTCGGCTTCCTCCAGGTACTGGGTTGTCAGAAGCACAGTGGTCCCCTCGGCCACCAGCTCTCGGATCATGTCCCACAGCGCGTTTCGGCTGTGGAGGTCCAGGCCCGTGGTGGGCTCGTCCAGGAACAGGACGGGCGGCCGCTGCACCAGGGCCGCCGCCACGTCCAGGCGCCGGCGCATGCCGCCCGAGTACGTGCGAACCGGCCGGTCGGCCGCGTCCGACAGGCCGAACCGTTCCAGGAGCTCCTCGGACCTGGGCCGGATCGATCGCCGCGGCATCTGGGCCAGCCGCCCGATCAGGCTGAGGTTCTCCTGGCCCGTGAGGTTCGGGTCGACCGCGGCGAACTGGCCGGCCAGCCCGATCCGGTAGCGCACCGCCTCGGCCTCACGAACAACATCGTGGCCGAGGACCTCGGCACGGCCGTCATCGGGAGTGAGGA
>JBOGVI010000326.1:0-2513 GCA_050692695.1 Actinomycetota bacterium | reverse complement strand
ACGGCCGTCGGGTTCGGCTTCCTACATCTGGGGCATGAACCCCAGCTGCATCATCATGCCCGCGATGTCGGGGTAGGAGTTGAACTCGACGACCTTGCCGTCCTTGACGCGGGCGAAGTAGGTGCCCTTGCCGACCACGCTCTTGCCGGTCGGGGGGATCTCCTTCCCGGCCATCATCATGGGACCGGTGTTGGTGCCGGCGAACTGCACTTCGGCGGCCACGGCCTCGTCGCTTACCACCCGGTTCGTCTGCTTGACGCTCATGTCGGGGAACGCCGTGAACCAGCCCTGGGCGTACTGGCGGACCCCATCCTTGGTCGTGATCGGCTCGGGCATGGCGACATCGTTCACGGCGAACTTGTCGGCGAACAGGTTCGCGAACCCCTCGGCATCGTGGCCGTCCCAGGCCGCCATCCCCTGGTCGTCGAGGCGCTCGATCTCTTCCCTTGACATGGTCCGTCTCCTTCCGATCCGGGTCTTGGCCACCAACCTACTCCCACTCCCCGGTGCGTCAAATAGGGCCGGCGCGTTAGCGCACCGGAGTGAACGGGGGAAGCTCACCGAAGACTTGGGCCAGCCGGTCCAGATCGCGTCTTCGTGGAGTGAGCATCCCGGCGAGCCAGCGCGAGAGGGTTCGTTGGGAGACGCCGAGGGCCTCGGCGGTTCGCCAGCGGGCCCACCCCCGTTGCTTGATCTGGCCTTGCAACCACTCGGGAAACGACAGCCCCGATTCCGGGTCATCCTGGCGAATCTGCTCCAATAGCCGCCTGATGGCTTCCCCGTCTCGCTCCATACTGCTTGTCTTCGGTCTGCTCGTGCGGTCGCTGAACACAAGCACATTTTGGTCCCTTTCATGCGTCCGGGGGGCGGGACGGTCGGAGTCATCGGCATGGAAACGTGGGCCGAGGGTCTTCCTCGCGACCAGCCAACCTCCGAGGCTCTACCCATCGTCTCGGCCTTGAACGCCGCTCGATTCGCTGACCGGCGGAGATGTGACTCGCCTCCCGAAGCTGGCTGGAGCTAGCCAAACGAGGCCCGTTGGTGCACCCCACATAGCCGGGGCGCCTCGTCGCTCATGGGCGCTGGACCGCAACAGGCTCGGGGAATCTTGGAGGCTTGTGTAAAGAGGGTTTCGCCGAACACTTGGGCCTCTCACACAAAGCGCTACCATTTCTCCAGCCGGCTCCTGCTGGAACCCCCCTCCCGAGCCGGCGGCAAGGCCCGTAGTGGCTCTGGCCACCGCGGGCCTTGGTCCATCTCGCACGGAGACTGGACGGCGTTTTCAAGGCAAGCTTAGATCGAGATCAAAGCACTGCTGCTTCGGCGCGAAAGCAGCGACGCGGGCTACTGGGCCACTGAGGTTCCGGCCGGCGACCCGGCAGGTTTGGGGATCTGCGGATCAGCAGGTTACGTGCAAGATCGCGTTCGTGTCCTTCGGCTCGGCCTGCAGGGCCCGGATGGCCTCACTGGTCGGGACAGTCAGCAATTCCACCTCGCGACGAGCGGCCTCGCGCCTGACCTCCTCCATCACGGGAAGGGCACCGTCAGCTCCGGTCCCGACCACCAGGCGCGGGCAGTCCCAGGGGATGTTCTCCTCGACAGATACCGGGGTGTGGCCGAAGGCACCTCGGAGGGTTTTGACGACCTCTTCTTACGCTTGCGGACCCGGCCACGAGCGATCACCACGTCGTGCTCGTAAGTCACGCCGTCGATGCGGATCGAGCCGAAGGTGAACTGATCTATGCGCATTGCCGTGACTTCCTGAATGCCAGGGTACATCTCAGGGGACATCGACACCGGCTAGTGAGGCGTCGATGACGCCTGGGGCCGGCTCGAGGGCGCGTGCGGAACCGGCCACGAGTACTATCGTGAAGCCGGCTGCGCAAGGGTGGAGCTCCAGGAGGACTCCCGTGTCAACATCGAACATCGCGTTGTTCGAAGCGGCGTATCAGGCCTACGTGGAGCGAGGCGACCTCGACGTGCTTTAACCGGACGCTCGATGCCGATGTCGAATGGCGCGCCTGGAACGACGAGGGCAACTGTCACGGTCGCGATGAGGTCATGGCCATCATCCGGTCGGCGCTCGAGGGTGGAGTGGTCGTCGAGGTGCCGCCACACGTCGACGCCGGCGACAAGCTCGTGCTGATGCCGCGCGAGATGCCCCCGTTCTTCCCGCCGGATGCCGAAGGGCTGTTTCAAGTCGTGGAGATTCGTGACGGTACGATCGTGGCGATCCGCGACTTCATCCACCGAGACGACGCGATGGCCGCTGCGGGCCTCTGAACTCGCCCGGCAGACCACCCACCAAGGTAGCCACCGCGTCCGGTGGACAGCGTGAGCGATCCACGTTGGTACCGACCGGCTTCGGCGCGAAGGGACATTCGGATTCGAGCCGCTCTTGATTCGAGCTCGTCTTCGAGCCGCGGATGGGAAGGATCCTCGCAGGGTGGACGTTCCGTCAAGGTTGCCCTTGGTAGAACGCCCGGGCTACGCTGAGGGCGTGCCTCGACCTC
>JBOGVI010000325.1:0-1536 GCA_050692695.1 Actinomycetota bacterium | reverse complement strand
CTGATGTAGAGAGTCCTCCTGGATGCTTGCCGCCCACCTCGCAAGATGTCTTGAAAGGCACCCAAGTCCACGAAGGGGCCGGACGTAATGAGCGGCTCCCCAACATCCCTATCCTCGTAGGTCTGTTTCATCATCAGGATTGCCTGGAGCAGAGTGGACTTGCCTGCATTGTTCGGACCAATCAGCAGAGTCAGCGGTTTGAGACGCACGGGACCGGTGTCCCTATAGCATTTAAAGTTCTTCAGTATCAGCTCCGTGAACACGCCACTCTCCTTCTATCGTCTTTAGAGAACTGTGTCAGAGAGACAGTCGCGCTCCCAGCCATCAATGGCCTCACAGTAGGGAGCAAAGCCATTCGGTTAGGAGTTGAGCAACGAACGCATCCCCTTCCCCGAGTGTCATGGGCCGGGCTGGCGGCTTCTGTGAAAGCCGAGCGTGTCGGGCTTCGTCGCCACCCGCCTCGGGATGATTCGCGGTCCACGTGAACCGCGAGACTTCCTTGTCACTTGCCCACCCGTTGCCCTTGAAATCTGCCCGTGACTGGATGATCTCGAAGACCTTGTAGAGATTGAACCAATCGTGCGGTCTGCTTCCCAACGTCGCGAGGGCTTCGGCGACGTCCGAATCCTGAGCGGCGAGCTCTACCCACTTGTCCGTAGCTCTCGTCCCTGGAGCCGGAGGGACGGGCTCTACACCACCGAGCCTCACGGTCACAGGAAACGCCTTCGCTCGGGTCTCGGCGGCCCCGACACGGATGACCTGATGCCTTCTTCGCCCAGTCGCGTCGATCTCTACAATGCCTGAGCCCAATTCAACGTTGCGGTAGTTGCTGATCTTCAGCTTCGCTGCTCCGTTCAGGATCGGGAGAATCCGCTCCGCTTCATGGCTCACGGCGCCGCTCTCCTCAAGGACATCGAGGACCGACGACTCCAGGTAGAACGCGCCTTCCTCATCTAACACCCGAAAGTCGGGGGAGGTAAAGAGCGAAGGGAGCTCCTCCAAATCGAACCGCTCACCCGTGAGCTCAACCTGCCACTTCGTCATTGCCCGCGAGTGTAGCCACGCACGGCGTCCTCGACCCCCACCCGGGTCTCCCATCCCCATCCCACGGGCGCCGATCCCGCCCCGCACATCTGCCACCCCTCGCAGGAGGGGGACCCCACGCCCGCCGCGTACCAGTTCCCCGTCCACACCGTCCACACCGTCCGCGGCGAGGCCGAGGGCGCCTGCGACGGCGAGGGGGAGCGGCCGCAGACGGGCGCGTGCGACGCCACCTACCCACCCTCCCCACCTGCGATTTGACTACGGAGCGGGCAGGTCCCTAGCGTCGCGGCATGGAGCTCGCATCGCGCATGGCCCTCCTGGGGACGGAGTCCGCCTTCGAGGTCCTCGCCCGGGCCCGCGCGCTGGAGGCGCAGGGGCGCGAGATCGTCCACCTCGAGCTGGGCGAGCCGGACTTCGTCACGCCGGAGCACATCCGGCAGGCGGCCAAGGACGCCCTGGACCGGGGCGAGACTCACTACGTTCCCGCGCCGG
>JBOGVI010000324.1:0-3462 GCA_050692695.1 Actinomycetota bacterium | reverse complement strand
GTTCGTGGCCGAGACCTCGGACCTCATGCCGGCCTCCGAGGTGCTCGCGCAGTTCGGCCAATTGCCAGGGCTGGCCAAGCTTCTGAAGCGGCTCGGCGTCGAGGAGGAGAGTCCCGGCGTCGCGGCTTCCGCCATCGAGTTCGCCCTGGAGGGGCTCCACCTGTCCCGCCGCCTGAACAAGGATCAGTCCGGCCGCGTGGGGTCCTATCGGTACGAGGGCCTCGACAGGCCCTAGGGTCCTGCCCGAATGGGGGCGAAGGGCCGTGTCTCGCCCGGCGGCCGTCCCCCAGCCTGGCCGTTGGAGGACCGAATGAGGACGTTGTTCATCTTGAACGACCCCCCGTACGGCACCGAGCGCTCGTACAACGGCCTGCGCTTGGCCGGCTCCCTCTCGAAGCGGGAGGGCGAGGAGGTCAGGGTGTTCCTGATAGGGGACGCCGTCGCGTGCGCCATGGCCAACCAGAAGCTGCCGAACGGCTACTACCACCTGGACCGGATGATCCTGGCCGTGGCCCGGAACTCCGGCGAGGAGGTGGCCTGCTGCGGCACCTGCCTGGACGCCAGGGGCATCTCGGAGGAGATGCTCACGAAGGGCGCCCGGCGTTCGTCGCTGGAGGAGCTGGCCGACTGGGTCCAGTGGGCCGGCAGCGTCGTGACGTTCTAGGCGGCATCCATGGCGGGCAGGACCACGGTCGTGCTGGGCGGCGGGGTCGGAGGGCTGGTCGCGGCCCGCGAGCTGCGCCGGCGTCTGGATGCTTCGGATCGGGTCGTGCTCGTCGATCGGGACCCGACGTTTCGATTCGCGCCGTCGTTCCTGTGGGTCATGACCGGCGCGCGCCGCCCGGAGCAGGTCACCAAGGATCTCCACCGGCTCCGCCGTCGGGGTATCGAGGTGCTGACGTCGGAGGTCCGTGGGATCGACGTCGGTGGACGACGGGTGGAGACGACCGACGGAGCGGTGGGCTACGACCGCCTCGTGATCGCTCTCGGCGTGGAGCTCGCCCCCGAGGCGCTCTCGGGGTTCCCCGAGGTAGCCCACGACGTGTACGAGCTCGGCGGCGTGGAGGCCGCCGGACGGGCTCTTCGCGCGTTCGGCGGTGGCCGGGTCCTCGTGCTCGTGTCGCGCCTGCCCTTCAAGTGTCCTGCCGCCCCCTACGAGGCGGCGTTCCTGGCGGAGTCGGTCCTTCGCGAGCGGGGCATCCGGGAGGGCTCCACGGTGGACGTCTTCACGCCGGAGCCCTTCCCCATGCCGACCGCGGGCCCCGGGATGGGCGATGCCCTGAAGGCCATGCTGGGAGACAGAGACATCGGGTTCCATCCGGAACGGACCGTGGAGCGCATCGAGCCGGAGGATCGACAGCTCGTGTTCGAGGACGGCGAGCGGGTGGGGTTCGATCTCCTGCTCGGGGTGCCACCGCAACGTGCGCCGCAAGCGGTTCGAGAAAGCGACCTGGCTGTGGAGTCAGGGTTCGTCCCCGTGGACCGGGCCACGCTCGAGACTTCTGCGGAGGGCGTGTTCGCGATCGGCGACGTGACCACCATCCCCATCGCCGGCGGCAAGTTCCTGCCGAAGGCCGGCGTGTTCGCTGAGGCGGAAGCCGTAGTGGTGGCGAAGCGCCTGGCCGCGGAGCTGGCGGGTGGGTCCTCGACCGCCGCCTTCGACGGCAAGGGCTCCTGCTTCGTCGAGATGGGGGACGGGGTGGCCGCCTTCGCCACCGGCGACTTCTACGCCGCCGACTCTCCGGCCATCTCGCTCAGGCGGCCGGGCCGACACTGGCACCTGGCGAAGGTTGCCTTCGAGCGGTATTGGATGCGCCGCTGGCTGTGAGCCGTGCGCGGGCCCGGAACGCGTAGGATTCTCCGGCCGTGCCGCTCGTTCACGAGTACGTCGGGTACGTCGTCGTCGCCCTGTTCGCGGTGGGTTGGGTGTGGGGGCTGGGGGCGTGGCTGTCGAAGCGCGGTCCCGGCGACCGGTTCTGGCGGTGGCTCACGGTCGTACAGGTCGTGTCCGTCGTGCAGGTGTTGATCGGGGTGACCCTGTTCGCGATGGGGCGGCGCCAGGGATGGCTGCACTACGCCTACGGCCTCTTCCCATTGTTCGCCTTGGCCGTCGCCCACGGGATGGCCCGGCAGGTGCAGTACCGGCCCAGGCCATGGGTGCCCTTCGCGTGGGCCTCGTTCTTCTCGTTCGGGCTCACGCTGCGCGCGCTGATGACCGGTCTCGGCATCGGGTAGGCGCGCCCGCCCCACGCCCAACGCGCAACCGTGCGACGCGCGCCGGCGACGATTAGCGCCCACCCGGCGTACCCTGGTGAGATGCGCTCGCGATACTCGCATTGGGACGGCAGCCAGGACCCCTTCGGCCCTGACGTCCCCGCCGCCGAGCTCTTGGAGGAGATGTCGGAGGACCTTCTGTCCGGGGCGGGGGCCCAGGGCGCGGTGTCCAGGCTCCTCCGGCGAGGGATGCAGGGCAGGTTCAACGGGCTCGACGCGCTGCGAGCGCGCCTGCGCGAGGCCCGGGCCCGAGAGCAGGCGGCGCTGGACCTCCAGGGGCCGCTCGAGGAGATCCGGGAGCGGCTGGAGGACATCGTCGAACGGGAGCGTTCGACCCTCTCGTTCCAGGCCGAAGAGGACGCGAGGATGCGCGAGGCGTTCCTGGACGCGCTCCCGCCGGACGTCCCCGGCCGGATCCGCGAGCTCTCCGAGTACCGGTTCGTCGACCCCCAGGCCCAGCGGGAATTCAACGAGCTGATGGAGCACCTCAAGGAGCAGGTGCTGGGGGCGCACTTCCGGAACATGGCCGAGGGGGTCCGCAACCTCTCCCCGGAGCAGCTCCAGCGGTTCAAGGACATGCTCGCCGACCTGAACCAGATGATCGAGCGCCGGGACCGGGGCGAGGACCACGACTTCGACGGCTTCATGCAGCGGCACGGGGACTTCTTCCCGAACAACCCCCGGACCCTGGAAGAGCTGCTCGAGAACATGGCCCGGCGGATGGCGGCACTGTCCCGCCTGATGGCCTCGCTCTCGGCCGAGCAGCGGGCCGAGCTCCAGGCCCTGGCCGAGCAGGTGATGCAGGACATGGACCTTGCCTTCGAGGTCGACCGGCTCGGCGCCAACCTGTCCTCCATGTTCCCGGACATGCCTTGGGGCGAGCCGACCCTGGCGGGCGGGGAGGACGCGATGCCACTCTCGGCGACGGTCGACGCGATGGAGCGGCTCCACGACTACGCGGACCTGGACCGGGCGATGCGGGGCGACTACGCCGGCGCATCGCTGGAGGACGTCGATGAGGGCGCAGTCCGCCGAACGCTTGGCGAGGACGCCGCGCGGGACCTCCGGCGGCTGAAAGAGATCGAGCGGGCCCTGGAGCAGGCCGGGCTGGTCTCTCGGACCGGCGGCCGACTGGACGTCACGCCTCGGGGGGCGCGGAAGCTCGGCGAGCGGGCCCTGGTCCGGGTC
>JBOGVI010000323.1:0-3280 GCA_050692695.1 Actinomycetota bacterium | reverse complement strand
GTCCCAGGCGGTATACGTGAGCTCCAGGGCCCGAGGAATCGCCAGATCGGCCAGCCCGCCCGTCTCGACCTTCGCAGGCACTGGACAGGCGATCTGCTCGAAGGTTCCTTGCGGGATACTTGGCTGGCTGACAGCGTTACGCAGCAAGTAGTCGAAGGCAAACGAGTTGTAGGCCGTGGCTAGGAATAGCAAGTCCGCAGCGGACGGGCCCAGGGTGAGAATCCATCCATAAGAAGCTGGTCCCCAAGGTACGACGGTTGCGATAACGGTTCTTTCGTCGGTGTTTCGTGCAACGCGTCGATGGCCAAGTAGGCCTGTTTTGCACCCTAGTTCTCGACGGGCCAGGCGCCTAAGAGCCTCACTCTGATTCACCCAGTATTCAGGCTGGACCCGGAAGTTCGGATCCCTCAGTTCCTGCAGGGAAACCTCCGACAGCAGGCCGAGGGGCTGCGTGGCAAAACGGTGACTGAACTGGTGGCCCATCCTTCCCTCGTAGAGCGGCAAGTAAATCTCGGTGCCCCGACGGAACGTGTTCCCTTCGAGGGTCCAGCCCTCGGTCTCGAACTCGGCGCGGGTGCGGAACAGGGCCGAGTCGTTCGACATGTCGAACATCCTCATGAACGAGACGCCCCAGGGGTTGCGCTCGGGCGGGCCCTCGGCGACCAGGACGGGAACCCGGCGGTAGACGGTTTTCGTCAGCTCGGCGTCCCGCCTGGACCGGAAGACCGGGCAGGTGCGGGTGTTGGGGTTGAGCAGAGCGAGGTCGGCGGCCGACAGCCGGAACCGTCGCTCCTCATCACGGAGATCGGCGGTCGAGTGGGCGAAGAACACGAACTCCGCGCCTCCCTCCACCGGTCGGCCCAGGCCCGAGAGGGTGAGCAGGCAGAACTTCATCCGGCTATCCACGTCGGGAAAGAGCCCCTGCCGGTTCTCGAAGTCGTACAGGCTCACCAGCGACCGGCTCTCAACGAGGTCGGCGAAAAAGTGCTTCGTGGTGTCGTCGGTGGCGATGCCGCTGGGCACGATGACCCCGGCCCGACCGGTGGGGGCCATGACCGAGCGCATCGCCTCCGCGAAGATGGCGTAGGTGTTGATGTCCCCCCGCCCGCAGAGCGGGTAACGGGCGGAGTCCCGCACGAGGTGGCTCTCGCCCTCTGCCTGGCGGCGGGCGTCGAGGAAGGCCACATGAAGCGGTGGGTCGTCGTCGGCCAGCGCCGTGATCAGCCGGCGGCGGGCGGCCGCGTTGGGGGCGGCGGCGATGTCGGGGCGGCGCACCGCGAACCACTCCTTCTCCTGCAGCTTCACCCGCTCCCACGGCGGGTTGCCCAGCACCAGGTCGAAGCCACCGCTCCAGCCCATCCCGGGATTGGTGGGCTCCTCGTCGCCGGTCGGCAGGCGGAAGACGTCGGAGAAGGCCAGGTGCCAGTGGAGGAAGCGGTACCGCCCGGCGAGGCGCTCGATCTCGGCCGTCGCTTCCGGACCGACACCCTCGGGATCGGAGCGAAGGCGCCACAGCAGGCCTTCGGTCACCGGCTCGGGGGCGCCCCTTGCCTTGCGGGCGACGAAGGCGGCGCACCAGGCGTCGGCGGCAAGCTTCGCCTGGGCGGCCTCGGGTGAGGCCAGCAGGGCCGCGTACCGCTCCTCCTTCTCCCGCACCGTGGCGATAGAGGCATCACCCAGGGCGTCGATGTCGGCCACTCCGGCGGCCAGGGGCTCGTGCAGGGCCGACGCGCCGAACGTCAGGTCGAAGGTGCCCTGGCCGGCCCGCCCCCGAGCGTTGCGGGCCCGAATCTCCGACGCCACCTTCTTGTCGTCACCCTCGATCGGCTTGAAGGCCGAGTCGGGGATGCCGGCAGCCAGCAGGGCCGGGGTGGCGCCCAGTAGCGAGTTGCCGCAGGCGATGCGGTGATCGAGAAACGAGAGTGGCCTGCCCGGTTCCAGCGCCTCCATCCACAGGCTCACCTTGCACAGCTCGACCGCCATCTCGTTCACGTCCACCCCGTAGATGCAGCGGCCGATCACGTCTCGAAGGGCGGTGCGGACGGCCTTGGGCGATGGTTCCTCGTCGCCCGTGCGGGCGGCGGCCAGGCGCTTGGCCACCCGGTGAGCGGCGGCGATCAAGAAGTGCCCGCTGCCGCAGGCCGGGTCGACGATCTTGAGGCCGAGCAGGGCGGACTCCGGGTTGGCGGACGAGGCCGCCTCGTTGAGAAGGGGGTCGAGCGCCGAGTTCAACAGCTCGGTGATGAGGCTCGTGGGCGTGTAGTAGCTGCCGGTCGTCTTGCGCTCGTGGCCCCCGGCCGTGGCGAGGGTGAACGCGCCGGCGTTCACGCTGAGGTCGGGATGCAGCTCCAGCAACGACTCGTAGATGCTGCCAAGCTCCTCCGACCCGAGGTTGCGGTAGTCGACGGCTCGGAGCACCTTGGCGTCCTCGATGAAGGCCAGCGCCCGCACCGCCTCGAGCAGATCCCGGTTGGCGATGTCGCAGCCCGCCAGGGCGGCGACGGAGGAGCGCGACCACAAGAAGCTGCCGAGGGCGGGGAGGCCCAAGGCCGGGCAGCCCTCGTCGGCACCGAGGGCGTCCATCACCACCACCAGCGAGCGATACAGGTCGTGGTGCTTGGAGCCTCTCCGGCGCTCCGCCAGCCGCCGGAGCCGGTCGAGGGAGTAATACCGCTCGTATCGGTCCTTCGAGGACTCTTCCGCTCCGGCGTGCAGGAGCAGGCCTCGATCTTCGGCCACGAACAGGAAGAGTAGCCGGTAGACAAGGCGCAGCAGATGCCGGTAGTACTCCTGGGTCCCGAGGGTGCCCGTGCGGAGCTCGAGCCGCAGGGCTTCGTTGGCCCGATGGGCGAGAAACCCCCGGCCCAGGGCGGTGATAGCCACCTCGACGCCGGCCCGGAGCTGCTCGAGCGCCCGAGCGCCCTGGGTCCCCGCCTCGGCCGACCATCGCTCTAGCCAGCAGTCCTCGGGCCGGTCGCCCTCGACCCGGGATTGGTGGGCGAGGAGCCAGAGAACCACGAAGTCGGCGTAGACCTCGCCGGACATCATCGCCTCGAGGTCGAACTGCACGTAGGCCTGCCGGGTGAGGCTCACGTTGTCCCGAAGGATGCGCAGCCGCAGCCCGTTGCTCACGAATCCCCACAGGCGCTCCTCCGAGTGGTTGACCAGCTCCTGCATCAGTGCATGAGGGCTTGAGCGGGAGGCGCCCACGACGCCGGCGGTGCGGCGGTCGAGCCGGACCCGGGCACCGAGCAGATGGATCGGCGTCGAGGCCCATTCG
>JBOGVI010000322.1:0-2848 GCA_050692695.1 Actinomycetota bacterium | reverse complement strand
TCGATGACGCGCCCCTCGCCGAACTCCTCCAGGAACCCCTTGGTTACGCGGAACACGCCGCCCCGAGCCCCGATGTCCTGGCCCAGCACGACGATACGCTCGTCGGTCGCCATCTCGTCGTGGAGCGCGTCGTGGATGGCCGTGACGACGTTCTTCTCGGCCATCTCAGGATTCTTCGTGGAAGACGTGCCGCATGAGGGTGGCGGGATCGGGATCGGGCGCGTTCCAGGCCCGATCCACCGCCACGTCCAGGTCGACCTTGATCTCCGCGGCCATCGCCTCGATCCGCCCGTCGTCGATCAGATCCTGTCCCTTCAGGTAGCCCGCGAACCGGAGCACGGGGTCGCCCTGCCGCGCAGCCTCGACCTCCTCCCGGCTCCGGTAGGTCCGGTCGTCGTCGTCGGAGGTATGGGGCTGGAACCGGTACGTCTTGCACTCGATCAGCGTAGGGCCCTCGCCACCGCGCGCCCGCGCCACGGCCTCCTTCATCGCGGCGTGGCAGGCCAGCACGTCGTTGCCGTCCACCACCACGCCCGGGAAGCCGAACCCCGGGGCGCGGTCGGCAACGTTCTCGATCGCCATCTGCTTGGACTGCTCCACCGAGATGGCGTAGCGGTTGTTCTCGCACACGAAGACCACTGGCAGCGTGTGGATGCCGGCGAAGTTCAGGCCCTCGTGCCAGTCGCCCTCGCTGGTCGCCCCCTCACCGAACCAGCACGCCACCACGGCGTCCTCGCCCCGGTACTTCATGGCGTAGGCGATCCCCGCGGCGTGCGGGACCTGGGTCGCGATGCAGGAGGAGTGGGAGACGATCCCGAGCCGGCTGGAGCTCCAGTGGGCCGGCATCTGCCGCCCGCCGGAGGTGGGATCGTCCGCCTTGCCGAACAGCCCCAGGAACACCTCGTACGGCGTCATCCCGGCCACCAGCACCACGCCGAGGTCGCGGTAGTACGGGACCCACACGTCCCGGCCTCGCTCCAGGGCCCAGGCCGTTCCCACCTGGCATCCCTCGTGGCCGGACACGGGGACCACGAAGGGCGCCTTGCCCTGGCGGTTCAAGCGGAAGGCGGCCTCGTCCACCAGGCGGGCCGTGAGCATCGTGCGGTACATGGAGAGGAGGTCGTCGGGGGTGAGGCCCAGGGCCTCGTGTGAGGTGTCGCTCACTCGAGTCGCCACGTCGCCCTCCTCCGGCCGAGTCTAGCATCGGCGAAACCTCGTTCCCTTGGCCGGAGCGGACCTGTGCCTCCATGCCGCGATCAAGGAGGATCCGTCCTGTGCTGGAGTGACGGGGGCCCGGTGACACGGGGCCGTTCGGCCCGTGCCGATGGGACCTGCGATGATACCCTACCGGGGTATACCAGCTCCGAGGCGAGGAGGTGTCCGATGTGGTGGGGACCTGGTGATGGATGGGGAGGATGGCTGGTCATGAGCGTGATGATGGTCGGCGCCTGGGCGGTGCTGATCCTCCTGGTGATCTGGATCGTCAGGCAGCTTGCGCCGGGCAGATCCGAGGGGGAACGGACGACCCGCGGCTCGACCGCGCTGGCGATCCTCGAAGAGCGGTTCGCCAGGGGCGAGATCGACCGGCAAGAGTTCGACGAGCGGCGGGCGGTGCTCCAGGGCCGGTCGGCTTGACGTCGTATACCCCCCTAGGGTACCCTGCCTTCGGGGCTCGCGACGTCGAGTGTCGCAACCAATGTGGGCAACCCGGGAAAAGGAGTTCTGCATGGCCGGCTATTCGGCGAACAAGAAGGACCTCCAGGACCGCCTGCGAAGGATCGAGGGACAGGTTCGCGGCCTCCAGCGGATGGTCGAGGAGGACCAGTACTGCATCGACATCCTGACCCAGGTGAACTCCGCCACGGCGGCTCTCCGGGCGGTGGGGATGGGCCTGCTGGACGAGCACGTCCGACACTGCGTGAAGGAGAGCATCGAGCAGGGCAGCGGCCAGGAGAAGGTCGAGGAGCTCCTCGCCGCCGTGTCGCGGTTCGCCGGGAAGTAGGCGACGTGGCGAAGGTGGAGGAACGGGACGCGGAGCTCCGGCTCGACGTGCTCGGCATGACCTGCGGGTCGTGCGCCGCGCGCGTGGAGAAGGCCCTGAACCGACAACCGGGGGTGGAGGCCTCCGTGAACTTCGCCACCAGCGAGGCCGTGGTGCGTCTGTCCGACGGGTCGCCGCCGTTCGACGCGCTTCGCCAGGCGGTGCAGGCCAAGGGCTACGACATCCGGGTCCACGTGGACCAGGCGGAGGAGGCCGCCCGGGCCGAAGAGCGGGCCTGGCTCACGCGCCTCCTGGTGGCAGCGCCGCTCGGCCTAGTAACCCTGGTCCTCCTGGTGTTTCGGATGGACGAGGAGTGGGCGAGGTGGATGGCGTTCGCGCTCGCGACGCCGGTGCAGTTCTACGCGGGCTGGCCGTTCCTGCGGGGCGCTGCCGTCCGGGCGAAGGCGCGCACGGCGAACATGGACACGCTGATCGCCCTCGGTACCCTAGCCGCGTACCTCTACTCCGTGTGGGCCCTGTTCGGCCGGGAGGACCTGTACTTCGACAGCTCGGCCGTGATCATCGCCTTCATCGCGCTGGGCCGGTTCCTGGAGGCCCGGGCCAAGGGCAGCGCGTCGCAGGCCGTCAAACGCCTGCTCGAGCTGGGGGCGAAGGAGGCGCGCGTGGTCCGGGGCGACAAGGAGCTAAGGCTCCCGGTCGACGCGGTGAAGCCCGGCTGGGTCCTGAAGGTCCTGCCAGGCGAGAAGGTTCCCACGGACGGGCGGGTCCTCGAAGGCGCGTCGGCCGTGGACGAGTCGATGCTGACCGGGGAGTCGGTGCCGGTCGAGAAGACCGCGGGGGACGATG
>JBOGVI010000321.1:0-2299 GCA_050692695.1 Actinomycetota bacterium | reverse complement strand
GTTTCCACGAGCATGAGGGCAAGGATGCCCATCCACGGCACCATCCGCATGAACCGAGACGTCCCGGACTCGGCGCCCGCCTCCTCGGTTAGATGAAGCACTACCCCAGCGGCAACCTCCATGATGGCTATCAGGACGGCGAGGACGTGCGAAGCCTGAAGGTCGGGAAAGACAGTCGGCAGAACTCGGAAGGAACCTAGAGTCTCGCGGAAGAACAGGTTCAGCAAGAACGAGTTGGTCGCCCCGAAAGCCAGTGTCAGGAAAAGAAGCAAAAGCGCCAGCCAGAGACTCTCTTTGGCCCGATTCGCGCCCTCCCTTAGCTTGTGCGCGTCGAGATCGACACCCCCCGAAGGTGCCAGGCTGAGACCGTTGAGAAGATCGAGGTCTCGTGAGATGGCACCTTGTAGTTCCTGGAGGTTGCCGATCTCCTGCGATCCAGCGTTCTCCACAGCATCGGCCAGCCTTCGCAGCTCCACAGCAACGGGGGCTCGTGGCTCGATCGACTGACTCTGCCAAAAACGCTCGACCTTCCCACCCAGCGCCGGTAGCAGTTCCGTCTGGACCTTGTGCCGGACTCCCCGCATCGCGTTGCGGGTTGCGTCCAGGATGCGGACTACTCCCGGGGCCACAAAAGAAAGGAGCCACGACCCCGCGAGAACGGCCAGAACAATGATCGCCAGCTTCGCTAGCGTCAGGAGAAGCGCGATCAGCTCGGCCTTATCCATAGGACCCCAGGTTGTCGTGAAGGTGAGGGGCGAGCGGAAAGCAGGCAGACATTACGCGACGAGTCACACCTCCGCAACCGCGTCGCCGTGCGGCGAGGCGGGCTCTATGGAGAGCGCCGACCGCGTAAGCCCTCCACCACCCAACGAACGGCACCACCCCTTCAATGCCCAGAGCCAACTCAAGAAGGCCGGGCTACGGGAAGACGTGTGACCAGTCCCCCCCTTGCCCAGCTGACAGACTGCGTTTACTTTTTGTAAAGTTATGGCGTACTACCAACCAGACGACCGCCTCGAAATCCAGTGGGACCCGCCGGGGTTCTTCGGCGGGGTCACCATTCGCCGTCGCATCGCCGGCAAGTGGTACGAATGGCGCGTCCCGGCCAACGGCTTGGTGAACCAGGCCATGGCTGCGGACCTGCTCGGCGTGACCCGAATGAGCGTCAACAGCTGGGTTCGGGCCGGTAAGCTCAAGCATCTGAAGATCCCCGGCCACCCGTCGGCCATCCCATTGACCGACGTGAAGCGCGTGAAGAGGGTGCTCCAGAGGCAGCGGCAGCTCCGGGAGGTGCAGGAGTGAGACTGTGAAGCTCGATGACCAGGCAAGAGTGGAGGACCAGGTTCAGCCGCGCTTCCCGCGCGGCTTCGTGCTTCAAGGAGCAGCGCGAGTGACTAGCACTGGTTTGATAGGGGTGACTAGCGGTGTTGTGACGGCAAATCCATGGCCTTTCCTGCGGGAGTGACCAGCAGGGATCAGGCACGGAGGGGAGCACGATGATCAAAACGAAGCCGCCCCGCCAGGCTCCTGACGACATCGAGGGCCAAGTGTACGCCTACGGTCGGCGAGTCCGCGTCGTGCAGCTATGGCGCCAACTGGAACGCAGCGATCGGTGGACGTATCTGGGACGCCTCTCCCCCAAGGAATGCGGGATCAACTACCTCATCGCCCGCTTCGGCGGTGGCACGTACAGAGCGAAGCTGTACGGCGAGTGGAGTCGCGCGCTGCGGCGCGAAGAATACTTGGAGCAGGTCACATTCAGACTCTATGGCCAGCCGAGCCAGGAGACGCTCCGAGCCATCCGCAGGATGAGGGAGCCGTAGTCGAGGCCCTCCGCATTCGATGCCGCCCTCGATCGAGCTGAGCCTCCCCGACGGCCTCCCGCACTGGCTCGTCGCCTTCCTTCACGAAGCGCAGCGCGAGACGGATACGCTTCGAGACAACGGTGCCGAGCAGGCCGCCGCCGCACGCACTGCCCTGCTGAAGAAGCTCGTCGGCGCCGCCCAGGCGTGGCTCGACGATGAGCTCGACGCGGGCGAAGCCGCCCGAGAGAAGGGCGTCTGCGAGGAGACCATCCGCCGCGCCGTACGCGACGGCCGCATCCCCGACCGTCGCGCTAACCCCAAGGGCCGCCACCGCGTCCGCCGCGGCGACCTGAACCGCGTTGCCGACTCCCCCGGCCCGCCGTATGATCCCACTGCCGATGCCCAGAGCATCGCCCAACTCCGGAGCACGAAATGAGCAAGACCCGGAAGGGGACCAGGTGCTGGTCCAAATCCATCGGCGAGTGGGGCCATCG
>JBOGVI010000320.1:0-1507 GCA_050692695.1 Actinomycetota bacterium | reverse complement strand
GCGGCCGACTCCGCGATCGGCGACGTCATCGCCGAGGCCCTCGACAAGGTGGGCAAGGACGGCGTGGTGACGGTCGAGGAGTCGAACACGTTCGGCATGGAGCTCGAGTTCGTCGAGGGCATGCAGTTCGACAAGGGCTACATCTCGCCTTACTTCGTCACCGACCAGGAGAGCATGGAGGCGGTGTTGGACGAGCCCTCCATCGTGCTCGTGAACAAGAAGATCGGCAGCGTGCAAGAGCTGCTGCCGCTTCTCGAGAAGGTGCTCCAGTCGGGCAAGCAGCTCCTGCTGATCGCCGAGGACGTCGAGGGCGAGGCGCTGGCCACCCTGGTGGTGAACAAGATCCGCGGCACGTTCGCCGCGGCGGCGGTGAAGGCCCCGGGATTCGGAGAGCGCCGGAAGGCCATGCTCGAGGACATCTCCGTCCTCACCGGGGCGACGGTCATCTCCGAGGAGGTCGGGATCAAGCTGGAGAACGCCACCCTTGACCTCGTGGGCCGGGCTCGCAAGGTGATCGTGACGAAGGACGACACCACGATCGTGGAAGGCGCGGGCAAGGAGGAGGACGTCAAGGGCCGGATCAACCAGATCAAGGCCGAGATCGAGAAGACGGACTCCGACTGGGACCGCGAGAAGCTCCAGGAGCGGCTGGCCAAGCTGGCCGGCGGTGTGGCCGTGGTGAGGGTCGGCGCGGCTACGGAGGTCGAGCTGAAGGAGAAGAAGCACCGGATCGAGGACGCCCTGTCCGCAACGCGGGCGGCCATCGAGGAGGGCGTCGTCCCCGGCGGTGGCGTGGCGCTGGTCCGGGCAGAGGGCACGCTGGACAAGCTGGACCTGGACGGGGACGAGGCCACCGGCGCCAGGATCGTCCGCGACGCTCTCGCCGAGCCGGCTCGGTTGATCGCCGCCAACGCCGGCCACGAGGGCGCGGTCGTGGTGGGGCACATCCGATCCGAGGGGGACTCCCGTGGCTTCGACGCTCTCGCCGGCGAGTACGTCGACATGTTGAAGGCCGGCATCATCGACCCGGCCAAGGTCACCCGCTCCGCGCTCCAGAACGCCGCCTCCATCGCGGCACTCGTGCTGACCACGGAGAGCGCCGTGGTTGAGAGGCCAGAGGAGGAGGAGGAACCGGCCGGCGGGCACGGCCATATGCATTAGGCCGAACATCCACAGAAGCACACCCTAGGGGCCGGGGAAACCCGGCCCCAGGCCTGTCTCGCATGGTCCTCAAGGACTAGTTCCCCGTTGCCGATGGGAGGTTCATGGACGTCTGGGTAGCCGGGCCCATGAGGAGAGGCCGGGCCGAAACCGCCCTCCGGGCCGGGGTCGGGCTGGCCTCGGCGGCCGCCGGTGCGATCCACATCGGCATCGTCCCCGCGCATCTCCGAGAGTACTGGCTGTTCGGCCTGTTCTTCGTCGTCGCCGGGGTGGCACAGGCGTGCTGGGCCTTACTCATGGCCACCCGTCCGCCCAGAGCGCTCTACCTCGCCGGCCTGGTCGGGAA
>JBOGVI010000319.1:0-1776 GCA_050692695.1 Actinomycetota bacterium | reverse complement strand
GGACGGCCTCCGAGGCCCTGGAGTTCATGGTCCGGGCCATCGAGACGGCCGGTCTGGAGCCCGGGGACGAAGTCGGCCTGGCCATGGACCCGGCCGCCTCCGAGATCTACCGGGACGGCCGGTACCGGCTGGAGGGAGCCGACCGGAGCTCGGGCGACATGGTGGCCTTCTGGAGTGGACTTCTCGAGTCGTTCCCAGTGGTGTCGATCGAGGACGGCGTGGCCGAGGACGACTGGGAGGGGTGGGCGGAGCTCACGGCCGAGCTCGGCGGCCACTGCCAGCTCGTCGGCGACGACCTGTTCGTCACGAACCCCGAGCGGCTGGAGCGAGGGCTCCGCGAGCGCGCGGCCAACGCGATCTTGATCAAGGTGAACCAGATCGGGACCCTCACCGAGACCATGGACGTGATGCGGCTCGCGGCGAGGAACCGGTACGGCGTCGTCGTCTCCCACCGCTCGGGCGAGACCGAGGACACCACGATCGCCGATCTGGCGGTGGCCCTCGACGCCGGCCAGATCAAGACGGGCGCGCCCTCCCGGGGCGAGCGCACGGCGAAGTACAACCGGCTGCTCCGGATCGAGGAGCAGCTCGGCGAGAGCGCCCGCTACGCCGGGGCGGGTGCGATCCGGCGAGAGCGCCGTGACCGTCCGTAGCGAGGCCGCCCCCAGGCCCCGCTTGACCGGCCGGGCGGCGCTGCTGCTGATCGTCCTCACCGTCCTGGCCGTGTTCTCCACCGTCCCGGTTCGGGAGTACCTCTCGCAGCGCTCCCTGATCGCCGAGCTGGAGCGCCAGGCCCGGACCCTGGAGCAGGAGAACGCTGGGCTCCGAACCGACATGGCCAAGCTCTACGACCCGGCCGAGCTGGAACGCTTGGCCCGCGAGTGCTTGGGCATGGTCGCGCCGGGCGAGATCGCCTTCGTCACGGCCTCCCGCGCCCGAGAGGCCGAGCTCTCCGACTGCTGAACGACCCGGGGGGCGGAGCCGGAGAGGTGCTTGACGCTCGATTCCGGCTGATGGGATAGTGTCCGCCTGCCCGATGCCTGGGGTGTGGAAAAGAGCCCCCGGCGTGTGGAAAGGAGCCGAGATCGCTGAGCTAGAGGTTGGCGCGGTCATCGACGGGACCGTGTCCCGCATCACTCCCTACGGGGCGTTTCTGACCCTGGAGGGGGGGAAGATGGGGCTCGTGCACATCTCCGAGATCGACCGGAACTACGTGAAGGACGTCCGGGAGCACCTCCGCGAGAACGACGTGGTCCAGGCCAAGGTCATCGCCATCAAGGAAGACGGCAAGATCGACCTCTCGATCAAGGCCCTCCAGGACCCGGCGCCGCCCCGCCCCCGGCGGGGCTCGGACCCCGGGTTCGAGTCCATGCTGAAGAGGTTCATGCGCCAAAGCGAGGAGCGCCAGGTCGACTTCAAGCGCTCCGTCGAGCACAAGCGCAAGTAGCGCCCCCCGTGGGCGAGCGCCGGGGAAGCGACCTCCGCATCGTCCGCGACCAGCTCGGCCGCGAGCCCACCACCCCATTCACCTTGGTGGCCCGCTGTCCCGGGGGCCATCCGCTCGTCATCCGCAACCACCCGATCGACGCCGACGGCCGGCCTTTCCCCACGCTCTTCTGGCTCACCTGCCCCGTCTCCGTGAAGGCCGTCTCGCGACTGGAATCCGAGGGCTGGATCGGCTGGTTCAACGCCCGGGCGGAGGAGGACCCGGCCTTCGCCGAAGCGATCGCCGCGGCCCACGAGGACTACGCGCGGGAGCGCTCCCGAGGCTTCAGG
>JBOGVI010000318.1:0-1526 GCA_050692695.1 Actinomycetota bacterium | reverse complement strand
GAGAGCCACCAACACGGCCCGAGCTCGGGCCATCTCCCGCCCACGCAAGAGAACGTCGCCCTCGTAGGGAAGAAGAAGCTGACCAATACCCCCGACCGCATCTCCGACGTCGCGGTCCTGGGCGACTTCGCCTACCTCGGAAGGTGGGCCGCAGGGCTCACCACCCCCGCCTGTCGCGGCGGCGTCGACGTGGTCGACATCTCGAACCCGAGCAGTCCGCAGAAGGTCAACCACCTGCCCAGCCACGAGCAGACCTACGCCACGGAAGGCGTGCAGGCGCTGCACGTCGATACGGCCGCCTTTACCGGCGACCTCCTGGTCGTGAGCAACGAGTCCTGCGGCTCCAAGGGCATCGGGGGGTTCACCCTGTGGGACGTCACCGATCCCGTGAACCCGGTCAAGCTGTCCGAGGACGGCGGTGACTACACGAACGGGGACACGATCGAGGATCCGGATTCGGAGGTCGTGCCGGTGGCCCACGAGGCTCACAGCGCCTTCGCCTGGCAGGACGGCGAGGATGTCTACCTGATCGCCATCGACAACAACGAGGCCCTGGACCTCGACTTCTTCGAGATCACCGACCCGGCCAACCCCGTGCTCCTCTCGGAGACCGGGCTCCAGGATTGGCCCACCGTCGAGGTCGACGCGTTCGGCGATTTCCCCACGGCGCATGACTTCGACGTTCGGTTCATCCCGGACATGGGGTGGACGGCCCTCGTCTCCTACTGGGATGCTGGTTGGGTCTTCCTGGACGTCAACGACCTGGAGGCCGGGGATCCGCCCCTGATCGACGACACCGACTACGAGGAGTGCGAGGCCACCGTCGGCTCCGGGGACGTTTCCGACGACTCCTGCCCGCCGGAGGGCAACGCCCACCAGGCCGAGTGGAATGAGGCTGGGGGCCTGTTCATCGGGACAGACGAGGACTCCTCGCCGTTCCGGAGCTTCCCCATGGAGGTGACCGAGCAGACGACCGCCGGGGGCGGCGTGCCCGGCCAGCCCGCCGTGGGCACCGCGTACGGTGCCGGTGAGTTTGGGTGGACGATCCCCATCGCCACGCTCCCCGACGAGAAGCTGAACGGGCCCATGGTGTTCGGCGGCTACGGCTGCGACGAGGACGCCAGCGACATCCCGCCCGCCTCGGTGCTCGACCCGTTCATCGACGACCCGACGACCGAGGAGAAGATCCTCGTGGTCCAGCGGGGCCCAGTCGGCGACCCCAGTGCGCCGTTCGAGGCGTGCTTCTTCTCCATCAAGGTGGAGAACGCGCAGGACGCTGGATACGACGCGGTGATCATCGCCAACCACCACACCGGCGCTGCGATCGGCGCTCAGCCCGACGCCTTCTTCTGCGGTGGCCAGGGCCACGCGTTCACGATCACGGCTCGCGGGGTGTGCACCGGGCACCGAGCGATGCACGAGCTGTTCGGTACCACGCCCAGCTACGCGGGGAACTACGCGGGCGAGGACGCCCCCACCCCCGGCGACATCGGGCCGAAGATCGAGATGATCTCGTTCTTCGACAG
>JBOGVI010000317.1:0-3568 GCA_050692695.1 Actinomycetota bacterium | reverse complement strand
TGTCGCCCTGTATAGGCAACTGCACGGGTCCCACGAAGGCTCCTTCACCGCGGAGCTCGCGCCCGAGGGGGCCGGTCTCGATCTCCGCGTCGACTTCTACGGCCGAGGCGTGCATCCTCCGCTGGCGCTTCACTCCGAGGGTCACCAGGACAGCATGGGCATCTGCCTATACCTCGCGCTTGCGGAGCGACTGACCGGCGGGCTCATCCAGCTGACGATCCTCGACGACGTGATGATGTCGGTGGACGCTGACCACCGCCGCGAGCTCTGCGGCCTCCTGGCAAGTGCTTTCCCAGATCGCCAGCTGATCATCACGACGCACGACCGGACCTGGGCAAACCAGTTGCGGACGGAAGGGGTCGTGACGGCCAAGCGCTGCGTGCAGTTCTACGGCTGGGAGGTGGCGACCGGTCCAAGGGTGCTGGCCGAGGAGGACCTGTGGGACCGAATCCAGTCTGATCTGGAACGAGAGTATGTGCCGGGTGCCGCGCATCGTCTTAGGCGCGGCTGCGAGGCGTATTTCGCAGACGTCTGCGACGCGATGTGGGCGCCGGTTCGGTTCCGCCTCAACGGCCGCTGGGAACTCGGAGATCTGGTGCTGGGAGCGATGCGGAGGCACCGGGAGCTCCTAAAGCTAGCGAAGGCTGCAGCGAACTCATGGGGGCAGAAGGATGTGGTTGATGCCCTATCGGAGGTCGAGAGCACTTCAGGCCAAGTCTTGTCCCGTACCCAGGCCGAGCAGTGGGCCGTGGACGAGAACGTCCACTACAACGCATGGGCCGACTTCAGACCAGCGGACTTCGCCCCCGTGGTTGAGGCATTTGCTGACCTGTTCGACGTGTTCAGATGCGCGGCCTGCGGAACGCTGCTGCGTGTAGTTGCCGAAGGACCGAACCCTGTCGCCTTGCAGTGTAACTGCGGAGCGGTCATCTGGAACCTGCGTCCCGCACGCTGAAGCCTCGACCCAGGCGCGCTCGGGGCCAGCTCCTCGCGAGCCACCGGTTTTGAGGAAACGAAGATCATGCGCTTCATGTTCAAGCCAATGGATCCGCGTTGGGCTTACGTGGAACCCGCAGCCGGGCGGGCTCGCCGAGGCCCTGCGGGCGTTCTTGCACGAGCTCGCAGCGGAAAGCGAGCTGCCCGTCACGCCATTAGGTCCACGACCCGGGTTCCGTCCTGGGACGGGACTGGATACGCGGTCCGATAGCCGAAGCGCCGCTGCCACCTCGGGTTGTTCCAGCGCAGCGCCTCGTCGGATCGGTAGTTGAAGATGATCTCGGGCTGAACCGCCTCCGTGCTTGATCACCCGGGCGATGGCCGCGTCGTTCGGATGCTCGAAGTAGTCCCCGTTGGTCGAGACCAGGTAACGGGGGCAGGAGACCAGGTCGAGCAGTTCCGACGAGATATTGTGCTCGCTACCGTGGTGGGGCAGGCGCTCGTGGCGGTCGTGGCCGAGTGCTACGTGAAGGGCGTCTCCACCCCCGCCGGGTGGAAGGGCTCATCACCGCAGTGATCGCCGCGGCCAGCCGGTGCCCGCGAACGACCGCGGTGAAGTACGCGACGATCAGGGTGAGGGTAGCGGCGCGGATCGAGGCCCCGCACGCTAGATTCGAGGTGAGCGGTGAGCCGGTTGACGAGGTGGCGCTCGGCGGCACGATGTGGAGCTACGGGTTGGGACCGCAGCAGCGCGCGCGGCTCTCGAACACGTTCTGACCGAAGACGCATATGAACGAACGCTGGCGCTCGGTGAGGGGTTAGCCGACGGCATCACGCGTGCGATCGCGAGTGTCGATCTCCCTTGGACCGTTCAGCGACTCGGGACCCGCGTCGCGTACACGACCGCGGCGGTTGTGCCACGCGATGCCGCCGAAGCTCGTGAAGTAGACATCCCGGGGTTCAAAGACGCGCGACGGGTGTTCATGGCAAACCGAGGAGTCTGGGACTTTGGCTGGTGGGGAGGTCCGAGCTTGTCGGTCGCGGATACAGCCGCGGATGTCGGAGCCTACATAGCTCGCTTCGGCGAGTGGTTGGCGGTGGTGCTGGGCGGCTAGCGCGAGGCCGGGACGTCCCCGTCCTCGTCGTGCTTCCCGGTAGTCGCGAGGAGCGTACGCCAGGCTCCCATACCTACCTGCGTCGCCTCCATCCCTCTGTCGAGGATGTCGATTCGTGACGAAATCGAGATCGAGGCGGTCAGCGGTGCCGCTTCCCGGCGGAAGCGACATCGTACCGGATGCGCATCCGACCTAGCTAGACGTGTGAGAGCCAACGGTCGACCACCGCTTCATAATCGCCCGAGATCGGGCCGTTCTCGTCGCGATCAAGCGGGTCGATCGGCAACGTCGGGAATGACCCGCGCCAGGAAGTCGGGCGACGGTGAGTAGCTCGGGTGAACCGTACGACTCCCGCCAGATCGCGATCGACTCCTCGATGGGCACAGCCCTATGCGGGTTCGCTCACGACCCGGTACAGGCGCCAGCGGTCGGGAACGCCCTTCAGCTCGTGCTCCCCCCGGTCTTCGAACTGAAGGCCCGAGCTACCTCGTGCTCCCTGGGCGAACGCCGGGGGCTCGTACAGCACACCCGCGAAGGGATCATCGCCCCAACCAACCCGTAGCACCGCGTCCGGATCAATTCCGCCTCACACTTGACTTTCGCCCTTTCTAAGCCCGCGCTCGGGCGCCTGTCAATAGGCCCCCTTGATCGTCACCCGCTGCGGCGCCTCTGGTACAGGGCCCTGGCGCCTGCGTCGGGGCACCATACGAGACGCGGGCGACGGCTTCCACGCCACCGTCCGGGTCAGAGCCCGGCGCGGCGCGGGAGGCGGGGGGATGCGATCAGGTAGCCGAGGGCGTGGGCGGCGATCGAGCCCGCCACCATGAGCGGCGCGGCGAGCAGAGGTATGAACGAGAGTTGTGGATGCGGGACCCGGTGATGGGCGTGGCGTACCCTCCGGTCGACCACTGATCGGAGTGCCGGCGTGGTGACGCCGGCGAAAGGAGGTACGCCGATGCTCAGGGTAGTCGCTGAGGACGACGCCCGCCAGGAGTTCGCCCTGGCCCTCGATGAGATCTGCCGACGTGGTGCCGAGCGGATGCTCGCCCTGGCCCTGGAGGCCGAGGTGGACGCCTACCTCGAGCGGCACCGGGAGGACCGCGACGAGCGAGGTCGAGCCCTCGTCACCCGCAACGGATCCGCCAGGGGAAGGACCATGGTCGCCGGGCCGGGGCGATCGAGGTTCAGGCGCCGCGGGTGAACGATCGCCGGGTCGACCCCGCCACCGGCGAGCGATGCCGGTTCCGAAGCTCCATCCTTCCCCCGTACGCAAGGCGCTCCCCGAAGGTGGCCGAGGTGCTGCCTCTGCTGTACCTGCACGGGCTCTCGACGAAAGACTTCGTGCCGGCGCTGGCGGAGTTCTTCGGCACCTCCGCCGGGCTGTCGCCGGCTGCCATCACCCGCCTCACGGCCTCGTGGGCGGCCGAGCGAGAGGCGTTCATGGCCCGGGACCGGTCCGGGGTGGACTACGTCTACTGCTGGGTGGACGGCGTCCACTTCTCCGTGCGCTTGGGAGA
>JBOGVI010000316.1:0-1893 GCA_050692695.1 Actinomycetota bacterium | reverse complement strand
GAGGACCGAACCACTGGTGGGATGGCGTGCCTGCGAGCACTTCCATTAGGGCGTCGGGGTCTTCTCGTTGGCTCTTCGCCGGACGTGACGAGAGGAGAGAGGTGATCTTCGTCGGGAACGACTGGAGTGAGGACCATCATGATGTCGAGGTCCTTGACGAGATGGGCAAGCGGCTGGTTCGCCGCCGGCTGCCGGAAGGGGTGGAAGGGATCGCCGCCTTCCATGACCTCGTGGCCGGGCTGGTCGAGGAGCCGGACGAGGTGGTGATCGGTATCGAGACGGACCGGGGCCTGTGGGTGTCGGCGCTGGTGGCCGCCGGCTACCAGGTGTACGCCGTCAATCCCAAGGCCGTGGCCCGCTATCGGGACCGTCACGGTGGGTCGGGAGCGAAATCGGACCCGGGCGACGCCAAGGTCCTGGCCGACTTGGTGCGCACCGATCGGCATAACCACCGCCAGGTGGCCGGCGACAGCGTTCAGGCCCAGGCGGTGAAGGTCGTCGCCCGGGCGCATCAACGCCTGGTGTGGTCGCGGCGCCGTCAGGTCAACAGCCTGCGGGCGACGTTGCGGGAGTTCTACCCCGCCGCGCTGGCCGCCTTCGGGGAGGACCTCGCCCATCCCGACGCCATCGCCGTCCTGGGACGGGCCCCCACGCCCGAAGCGGGCCGGTCGCTGAGCGTCTCGGCGCTCAGCGGGACGCTCCGCCGGGGTGGCCGCCAACGCAACATCCCGCAACGGGCCCGGGAGATCCAAGGGGCGCTGCGCTCCGAGCAGCTCGCCACCCCGGGGGTCCTCAGCGAAGGCTACGGCGCCGTGGTCAGCGCCGCGGTGGCCGTCCTCGGCGAGATGAACCGCCAACTGGACCGCCTCCAGGCCGAACTGGCCCGGAATTTTGAAGCGCACCCGGACGCCAAGATCCTGCGCAGCCTGCCGGGGCTCGGCACCGTCCTCGGCGCCCGGGTGCTGGGCGAGTTCGGAGACGACCCGAACCGCTACGCCGATGCTAAAGCCCGCCGCAACTACGCCGGCACCTCGCCGGTCACGGTTGCCTCGGGGCGCCGCAAGGTCGTCAAAGCCCGCTTCGTCGGCAACCGCCACCTCACCGACGCCTGCTACCTCTGGGCCTTCGCCGCCCTCAGCGGCTCACCGGGGGCACGGGCCTACTACGACGAGCTCCGAGAAAAGGGCAACGACCACGACGCCGCTCTCCGCTCGCTCGGCAACCGCCTCGTCGGCATCCTCGACGGCTGCCTCCGCCACCGCACCCTCTACAACGAGACCATCGCCTGGGGTCACCGGCACCCCGCCGACCAATCGGCCGCATGAACCCGTCGCGTAACGACACCGTTACGGAAACCTGCCCGCTGTGTCGCGGCCCACTCCCCCTCGGGCGGACCCGCCGCTGGTGCTCGGGCGCCTGCCGGCAAGCCGCCTGGCGCCGACGTCACCAACCCGCTGACCCCGCCGCCGTCGTCGTGCCCCCGGCCCGACCGAAACGGGCCAGCACCGTCTACCAATGCCCCGACTGCGAGACCCGACTCCTCGGCACCCAACGCTGCGACTGCGGCAGCTTCATGCGCCGCCTCGGTGTGGGCGGGCACTGCCCTTCCTGCGACGAGGCCATCACCATCGACGAACTCCTCCACAGCTGACCCCAGTTCCACCAGCCGCGCTTCCCAAGCCGCAAGCCCAGCGGCCTTGGTCGAACGCGCCCGCACCGACCAGCCCGCCGGAAACTCGAATCCACAGGGCACTTGACAACAAGGAGCGTGGGATGTCTTGACCCCCCGGCCGGGATAAAGGTGGCGGCGTACTCGACGGGGGCCATGTGGTCGAGGGCTTCCTGGTGGCGTTGCCGGTTGTAGAACACCTCGATGAACTCGAACAGGTAGAC
>JBOGVI010000315.1:0-4677 GCA_050692695.1 Actinomycetota bacterium | reverse complement strand
CGGGCATCGCGTTCCACGTCGAGGCCGAGGACCTGGTCCCACGACGAGACCAGCGCGTACTTCTCCTCGTCGGGGACGCTCCGCGACGACACGAGCTCGTTCAGGATCACCAGGGCCTGCGGCATGTCCAGGTCGTCGGCCACGGCCTCCCTGAACCGCTTGTCGAAGGTCTTCGCCCCTTGGCCCAGACTGTCGGCGGGGCCGCCCCACGCGACCATCCGCTGGCGGAGCCGCTTCATCGCCGTGTCGGCGGCCCGGAGGGCCTCCTCGGAGAAGTCCATCTCCCTTCGATACCGCGTCTCGAAGGTGAGGTACCGGTAGGAGAGGGGATCGATCCCGAGTGCGGCGAGGTCCCCGATCCGGATGATGTTGCCCGAGGACTTAGCCATCTTCTGTTCCTTCAAGCGGAGGAACCCGCCGTGGGTCCAGGTCGAGATCACCGGGTGCCCCACGGCCCCCTCGGACTGGGCGATCTCGTCCTCGTGGTGGGGGAAGATCAGGTCCACGCCGCCCGTATGGATGTCGAACCGCTCGCCCAGGTACTTCATCGACATGGCCGAGCACTCGATGTGCCATCCGGGGAACCCTTCGCCCCACCGGCTGTCCCACTTCATCAGGCGGTTCGGGCCGGCCTTCTTCCACAGCGCGAAGTCCTCGGGGTGGCGCTTGTTCGGGTCGACCTCTAGCTCCTGCCGGTGCCCGGCCCGCAGCTTGTCCAACGTGTTCCCGGAGAGCTTGCCGTACTCGGCGAACGAACGAACGTCGTAGTAGATCGTCCCGCCGGCCTCGTAAGCGTGGCCGTTCTCCACCAGGCGCTCGGTCACCTCCAGCATCTCCGGGATGTGCTCGGTCGCTTTGGGGTACACGTTGGCGCGCTTTATGCCGATGGCCTCGGTGTCGTCGAGGAACGCCTGCGTGTACTTCTCCGCGATCTCCTTCGGCGAGAGGCCCTCGTCGGCGACGGCGAGGTCCATCTTGTCCCGGCCCGTGTCGGTCACCTCGTCGGTCATGTGCCCGACGTCGGTGATGTTCATGACCTGAGTGACGTCGTAGCCCTCGAACTCCAGGGCCCGCCGGACCAGGTCCGAAAGCAGGAACGTGCGCAGGTTCCCGATGTGGACGTATCGGTAGACGGTGGGGCCGCAGGAGTACATGCCGATCTTCCGGTCGTCCACCGGGACGACCTCCTCGAGGCGGCGGGTCAGCGTGTTGTACAGGCGCACGGCCGAACCAGCATAACCGTCGGGCCCGGCCCGCTGTTTCGCGCTACGGGACGTCCGGACGGGGTGGGGGATCTCCGGCCGGCCCGTTGCCGGACGGCCCGGGTGGTGGTGCGAGTCCGCCGGCCTGGCCGCTCCCGGGCCCGATGGCGATCCGCTCCCGCTCCTGGCCGTTGCCGGTCAGGACGCCCACGGGCAGACCCTCGAGTGGCTCCCGCTCGCCGAGCTCGGCCATGAGGGCCTCGATTTCGTCGCCGATCAGCTCCTCGCGCTCAAGGAGTGCATCGCGGATGCCCTCCACCACGGGGCGCTTCTGGAGCAGCAGGGCACGGACCCGGTTCCGGCAGTCGTCGAGGATCGCGTCGATCTCCTTGCGGCGCTCGCCGTCGGAGAGCACCGCGCGGATGGGATCGCCGTCGAGCGCCGTGGGCGCCATGGCGCCCACGGACACCAGGCTCTTGCCCATCCCGAACAGGCCCACGTAGGCGGCCCCCGTTCGCGTCGCGTTCACCAGGTCGGATGACGGGCCGGACGTGGATTGCCCGAAGAAGATCTCCTCGGCTACCAGGCCCGCCAGCGACACCTGGATCCTGGCGAGGAGCTGCTTCTGCGTCCGCAGAAACATCTCCTCGATCTCCTGGGTGGAGACCAACCCCAACGCCGACTCGCGCTTTTGGATCGTGATGACCTGGATCTGGAGCTCGCCACGCTCCAGCGAGTAGGAAGCCACGGCGTGCGCCGCCTCGTGGGTGGCCACCATCTCCTTCTCGCGCGGGGTGTACTTGACCGGCTGCTTCAGGCCGATCTCCTCGGTGAGCTTGGCCTGCCACAGGTCGTCCCAACGAAGCGCGTCCCGCCCGTCCTGGAGGGCGAAGATGAGCGCCTCGTTCACGACGTTCTGGATCATGGCGGGCGAGTAGCCGACCGTCATCCGGGCCAGCTTCTTCACGTCGATCGGCTCGTGCCGAACCCGAGCTAGGTAGTACTGGGCGATGTCCGCGCGTCCATCGGCATCGGGCAGCCCGACGTGGATCCTGCGATCGAACCTTCCCGGTCGAAGCAGCGCCGGGTCCAGCGACGCGGCACGGTTCGTCGCCCCGATGATCAGCATGTTGTAGAAGGGCACCTTCGGCCGGCCGAGCCTCATCATCCGCCGGATGTGCCGCCACAGTCCCCGGGGGGCCACGAACCCGTCCATGTTGACCAGCAGCTCGTTCACGATGCCCATGCCAGCGCCGCCCATGCCGAGGCCGGCGATGACCTTGTGCATCCCGGACGGATCCGCGTACTCGGTGGACCGTTCGGAGATGGCCCCGCGTGTCCCGCCCAGCGCGTCGAGCTCGTCGATGAACAGCACGCAGCCGCCGTACTTGTCGGACATGGCCCGGCCCCGCGAGAACATCCGGCGGACCTTCATGTTGCCGATCCCGAAGAACATGTTCTGGAACCGGCTGCCGTCGGCGATCAGGATCGGCACGCTGGAGGCGCCGGCGATGGCCTTGGCCGTGAGGGTCTTACCGGTGCCGGGCGGACCCTCGAACAGGATCCCGTGGGGCGGATAGCCGCCCATCTGCTTGAAGTCCTTGAACCCCTGGAACAGCCGCAGGACCTCCTTGGAGGACTGGACCGCAGCGGGCTGGCCTCGGACGTCGTCGAAGGACTTGTCGTACTCGTTCGGGTAGATCGCATAGTAGGTGCCCCGCATCAGGAACCAGAACATCGCCCCGAACTGCACGACCATGAACATGGAGATGAACAGCAGGTAGACCACGAACCCGCGGTAGGTCGAGAGGGTCTGTCCGGGGTGGAGCATCGCGTCCCCGGGGGAGACCCCCAGGAACAGGAAGCCGACCACGACGTAGACGATCAGGAAGATGATCGAGCGCTTCAGCCAGCGCCAGTACCGCCGGTACTGTTCCATGGGGTTCGACCTCCGAGGGTGAGGGGCCGGGCCAGTGAACTTTTGCACAAGTGTACGCGCTGAGGGGCCCCGAATGAAAGGAACGGTTCCCTGGCCGGAGGCCTCGCCCGGGCGTGGCGAGCTACTAGGGCGTGAGCGGGCGGCCCTCGAATGGCGTGGACAGGACCACCGTGGTCCGGGTCTGGACCTGCCCCTTCTCCCGGAGCCGGCGGATCAGCTCCTCCAGGTGCCCGGTGGTCCGGGTCCGGACCTTCAAGATGTAGTTGGCTTCGCCGGCCACGCTGAAACAATCCTCGACCTCCGGGAAGTCCTCGACCCGATCGGGGAGATCGTCGGCCTGGCTGGGGTCGAGGGGCGTCACGGCCACCAGGGCCGTCACGAAGAGCCCCACGGCCTCCGGGTCCACCACCGCCCGGTAGCCTCGGATGATCCCCGCCTGCTCCAGCTTCCGGACCCGATCGTGGACCGAGGAGGGGGACAGTCCCACCCGGCGGCCCACGTCCGCATAGGTCGCCCTGGCATCCTCCTGGAGCGCCGCGATGATCTCGAGGTCCCGCTCGTCGGGCACCTTCGCATGATACGCACGGCCCGGCCGGGGGAGGGGGATCATCCCCGGCCGGCCGATTGCGGGAAGCAGCCCGCTCCGGGTACAAACCGTCAGTCGCAGTTGTGGCCCATCCTCTCCCGGGCCGGGGAGAGGAGAGGATGCTCGCTCGCCGCGTTGCCGCCACGGCGAGTCTCGTCCCTGCGCCGAAGCCGGGCGGCGTCCGGTGGCTCTCGGCCCTCGACGCCGCCACGACGAGCACATACGCGGCCGTGGTTGCTCGGGTCGCGCCTCTCGTCGAGGGTGCTCTCGGCGACGAGGTCGTGGCCAATCGGGTGGCCCTGGCGGGCCCCGGCCCGCCGTTCCTCCGCCTCCACCCCTGGCGGCGCCCGAGGGCCCGGTTCCTCATGACGGCCCGCCGGATGTCGGTCGCCGCGGGGACATTGCTCGTGGCCGACGTCCACAGGTGCTATCCGTCCATCGGGCCGGAGCTTGTCGGCGATACCCTCGTTCGGCTGGGTTGCGAGGGGAGCGACGTCCACGACGTGGTCGCCGTCCTTGAAGCCATGACCCTGGCCGGCGTCCCCGGCCTGCCCATCGGGCCGGACCCGTCCGCGGTGCTCGCCAACGCGGTCCTCGCCCCGACCGACCACGCCCTTCGCGCCATGGGGGTCCGGCATCTTCGATGGGTGGATGACTTCTGGGTGTTCGCCCCGGACCCCGGTGCCGGGGAGGCCGCCCTCCGACAGCTCGGCACGTCGCTCGGGGAGGCCGACCTCACGCTCGCGGAGGAGAAGACCAGGCTGATCGATCGGCCGGAGGACATCGTCGCCACTGTGGCCCGCGGAAGGGTCTCGCTCGTAGGCCCGCGCTATCATCGGCGCGCCGATGCGCACCCTCTATCGGGCGTCACTCGTGCACACCCTGTCGTACCCGCCGAGGGGGGAGTGGATCCTCGTCGACGGACGCCACGTGCAGCGAGTGGGCTCGGG
>JBOGVI010000314.1:0-1762 GCA_050692695.1 Actinomycetota bacterium | reverse complement strand
GTGGGGAACCCGGTCGTGGTCTCCCCCGACGCCGCCCTGTTGCGGGTGGCCCGGCGGCGGCGGTGGCCCATCGAGGAATGGGGGATGTCCGGCGGCATGCCCCGGGTCCGGTTCCCCAAGCCGGCGGTGCGATGAGGGAGGCGGCGTGACGATCCAGGCTCTCGAGCTGTTCCGCTCGGTCCCCCGGTACCTCGCGGCCCGGGCCGTGGGCGAGCGGGTGCCGGGGCTCGTGTCCGGGCCGCTCGCGCCCATCCGGCTCGTGACCAAAAAGGACCCCGAGCCGCCCGGCCCCGGGTGGGCCCGGGTCCGGCCGATCCTGTCCGGCATATGCGGTTCGGACCTGGCAACCATCTCCGGGCGATCGAGCTTCTACTTCTCGCCGCTCGTGTCGCTGCCGTTCGTGCCGGGGCACGAGATCGTCGGCGAGTTGATCGACGACGTCGACGGCCTCTCCGCCGGTGGGCGGGTGGTCCTGGAACCCGTCCTGTCCTGCGCCGCCCGGGGGATCGAGCCGATGTGCGCGTCGTGCCGGGAGGGATCGTTCGGAAGGTGCGACCGGGTGACGACGGGGCATATCGCGCCGGGGCTTCAGACCGGGTACTGCGCCGACACCGGCGGCGGGTGGAGCCGGATGTTCGTGGCCCACTCCTCGCAGTTGCACACCGTGCCCGACGGTCTCTCCGATCGGAGGGCCGTGCTGGTCGAACCGCTCGCGTGCGCGGTCCACTGCGCGCTCCGGGCGAGCGTGCGGCCCAACGCGGACGTGCTGGTCGTGGGGGCGGGAACGGTGGGCATCCTCACGCTGATCGCGCTGAAGGCCTTGACCCGGGCCGGCAGCATCGTGGTGGTGGCGAAGCATGATCGCCAGCGGCGATGGGCTGAGTCACTCGGGGCGACCGAGGTCGTGCCACCCGGCGAGGCCCTGAACGAGGTCCGGCGTTCAACGAGCGCGCTGAAGCTGAAGCCGGAACGGGGAAGCCCGTTCCTGCTGGGCGGGGTGGACGTGGCCATCGACTGCGTCGGCTCGAAGGGGTCGCTGGACCTCGCCCTGCGGAGCACGAAGGCCGGCGGTCGTGTGGTGCTTGCCGGGATCCCGGTGGCGAGGGTGGAACTCACGCCACTGTGGTACCGGGAGCTGGAGCTGGTCGGCGGCTACACCGGCGGTACGGAGTCGGTGCCGGCGGGGCTTGGCTCGAGCGGGACAGCCGGGCGGAAGAAGGAACGCGTGCCGACGTTCGACATCGCGATGCGGATCGCGGCCGAGACCCCTATCGACGGGATCGTCGGCGCGACGTACCCCCTGGGGCGGTGGCGGGAGGCCATCGACCACGCGCTGGGGGCGGGGAGGCTGGGAACGCTCAAGGTGGCCTTCGACCCGAGGGCGGAGTGATGCGGGGGTCCAGGGGGGCAGCAGCCCCGCGGAGCGAAGCGGAGCGGATCAGGCTGCTGCAGTCCCCCTGGTCGGCGGTGGCTCGCCGAAGGCGAGCGACCGACGAAGGGAGAACGAAATGACGAGACCGGGGTTCGTGCTGGAGGTTGACGAGCGGACGCCGCCGCTCCTCGTTCACGAGGGCGAGGGGTTCCGGCTCCAGAAGTTCCCCCTGGGGACGCGGGTGGTCTACCCGCCGGACCCGTTGCGCCGCATCAAGGACGCGCGGGGGGCGATCCTGCATGCCCTAGCCGAGCCCCACGACTCCGAGCCGCTCGCCGACCTCCTGAAGCCGGGCATGAAGCTCACCATCGCCTTCGACGACATCTCGCT
>JBOGVI010000313.1:0-3052 GCA_050692695.1 Actinomycetota bacterium | reverse complement strand
GACGACATCCCAACGCTCGAACGCTATCCCGATGGCCAAACCCTGCCCACACCGCGAGACGTCGACTTCAACCCCGGCGAGCTCCTGGGCAGCGTCTCTGGAGAGCTTGGCCTGCGCCGATTCTTGGAAGAGCAGGGTCATACGCTGATCGTCACCTCGGACAAGGGACGGCCCCGACTCCGTGTTCGGATCGGGGCCTCCGAGGCCAAGAAGTTGACGAAAAGTTGGGCAGCGTCCAGTTGAGTGTTGCTGAGCAGGCGTCACCGCTGGAGGAGGAAGTGGAGCCAGTCGGTCCCCTCGGTGTCGACTCCAGCCAGCTGCAGCGGTGACTTGCCGTTGTCATCCCGTCGGCAGGAGTCGGTGAACCGCTTGAAGCGGTAGCAGCCGACGAGCAACCGGGAGAAGCGCTCCGCGGACTCCAGCGAGGCGAAGCCCTCCATGAGGCGGAGCTTCTTGCCCAACTGCTTGACGACGTTCTCGGTGATGTTCGCGTCCGCCGGCATGTCGTCCACCCGGTGGTGAGTCATGTAGAGGTCGAAGCTCCGCTCCATCGCGCCGAGGGTGTCTCCGCGACCGAGGCCCTCGTAGCGGTCCCGATCCGCGAGCAGGGCGCGGTACCGGCGGCGGGCCTCCTCCTCGGTGGGCGCGAACAACACCGCACGGACTCGATCCTTGAGCTCCGCTCGAAGCGGGGCGTCTGACGAGCGCTTCGCCTTGGGGACGACGAAGTCGAGCCGGCGGGAGGCGTGGATCCGGCAGAGCTGCAGCGGCAGGCGGGCGAAGTAGTTGGCGTGGGCCGCAAGGAAGGGTGCCGCGGCGTCGTTGACCAGGCCCTTCAAGGGGTAGCCGCCCTCGGTGACCGCCCCTCGCACGAGGCGCTCGAAGGCTTGCTCTCCTTCGGTCTGCGCCACCACGGCGTTCACCACGTCGTGGGTGCCCTGGTCCACACCGACCAGGAGCGCGGCCTCGTCCCCCGCGACGAAGATCGCCTTGCCGTCCACGCCGAGGAACCCGCTCCAGCAGGGTGGCCGGAGCTCGGCGGAGACCTCCACCGGCGTCTTGGCCCGACCCCCGAGCTCGTTCACCCACCCGTTCAGGGTGAACCGCGCCACCGGGCGGCCCAGCCGCTGCTCCAGCAGGACGGCGAGCACCCGGTAGGACGGGAGGCCTTGCACGTAGAGCCGTACGGCCTCCTCGACGGCGTCCTCGGCGAACCGCGCCCTCGGGCGCGCCACCCTACGAGGGGAAGTGAAGCTCCGTCCGCAGCTGCGGCAGAGGAACCGCTGGAGGGACCCCAGGGGACCGGCCAGCCCGGTGGGAGCGGCGGAGGTCCTGCCGTGTCGCTTGGTGTCGAGACTCCCGCACCTCGGGCAGCGGACGCGCCGTTCGTTTTGCCATCCCAGGCCCCCTATCCACCCGTTTGCTGGATAGCTACCACGAAAACCGGCCCTGACCTGGGACTTCAGCCCTCCGGCAGACACACTCAACTGGACGCTGCCAAAAGTTGACGCGACGCGTCGGTGACGAGCTCGACCTGTCGGCCGGCCTGGGGGAGTCGTCGGAGGCGGGCTGGGCGAAAGCGTCACTGGAGCGGCTCTCCAAGGAGGGTCAGCGGGGAGGGCTACCCTTGCCGACATGATGCCGGAGGGTGTAGCCGTCGAGACGGGAGTGGTCGCGACCGGGCCGCGCCGACTGGCGACGCCCGCCGATGTGGCGGCCTACCTTCAGGTCGCGGTGAAGACGTTGTACACGTGGCGTTACCACGGGAAGGGTCCTCGCGCGCATCGTGTTGGCCGCCATCTCCGATACCGCTGGGAGGACGTTGAGGCCTGGCTCGCGTCGGAGGCGGCCACCAGATGAAAGGCTATCCCGGATGGCGAGTAGCGGGCCCGCACAACAGAATCAGGTGGTGCTGGCCCACTAGTGTCGTGAGTCGGAGATTCGCTTAGCAAATCGGGCCACCCTCTCTAGGATCTCGTCGGCGGTCTTGGTCCAGACGAACGGCTTGGGGTTCTCGTTGTAGACGGCCAGGTAGTCCTTGATCGCGCGCTCCAGGGCGCTCACCGAGCGGTGGGTGCCTCGGCGGATCTGCTTTTGGGTAAGGGTGGCGAACCACCGCTCAACCAGGTTGATCCAGCTCGCGCCCTTCGGCGTGAAGTGCAGGTGGTAGCGGGGGTGGCGAACGAGCCAACGGTGGATCGCCGGGGTCTTGTGCGTCCCGTAGTTGTCGAGGATCAGGTGCACGTCCAACTCCTGCGGAACCTCCGCCTCGATCCGCTCCAGGAACTTGCGGAACTCGGCGGCCCGGTGGCGGCGGTGGAGCTGCCCGATGACCCGGCCGGTGGCGAGGTCGAGGGCGGCGAACAGGCTCGTGGTTCCGTGCCGCACGTAGTCGTGGGAGCGGCGCTCGGCCTGGCCGGGCCGCATCGGGAACATCGGCTGGATCCGGTCGAGGGCCTGGATCTGTGACTTCTCGTCCACGCACAGCACCAGGGCCTTGTCCGGGGGGTCCAGGTACAGGCCCACGATGTCGCGAACCTTCTCCACGAACAGTGGGTCGGTGGAGAGCTTGAACGTCTTCATCCGGTGCGGGGCGAGGGCGAAGGCCCGCCAGACGCGGGAGATCGTGGACTGCGACAGCCCGGTGGCCTCGGCCATCGACCGGGTGGACCAGCGGGTAGCGTCCCGGGGGCGCTGCTCCAGGGTCGTGCGGATCACCCGTTCGACGTCCGCGTCAGTGACCCGCCGGGGTGCCCCGGGGCGGGGCTCGTCCAACAGGCCGGCCACCCGCTGGTCGAGGAACCGTCGGCGCCACTTGCCCGCGGTCTGGGTGGTCACGCCAAGCTCGGATGCGATCTCGGTGTTTGCCGCTCCGGTCGCCGCGGCCAGGATGATCCGGGACCGAAGCGCCAGCCCCTGGGCGGTGGTCGGTCGCTTCGACCATTCGGTGAGACGCTCGCGCTCCGGCGGCGCCAGCGTCAGGGGCGCCAGAGGTCGGCCTCGGGGCATGGTCCCTCCCTTTGTACTCGGCTCCAGGAGGGCCGTGTGCCCC
>JBOGVI010000312.1:0-3773 GCA_050692695.1 Actinomycetota bacterium | reverse complement strand
CTCGTCACGGAGGCTCACGGCCAGCCGGACCAGCTCGGTGACGGTGAGGTCGAAGACCTCCTTCGCGTCCGGGTGATCGCCTCTGGTCGCCGGGTCGCCCGACAGGCACAGCACGCCGCGCGCCCCCCGGGCCCAGCCGCCCAGGAGGTCGGCGGTGAGGGCCAGCCGGTTCCGATCCCTGCAGGTGAGCTGGAGGATCGGTTCCAGGCCGGCCCTGGCCACCGTGGCCGCGCCCGCCAGCGGCGACATGTGCGCGTTCGACGCAGGATTATCGGTGACGTTGACGGCGTCGGCGTAGCCGACGAGCTCCCGAGCCTGGGCTTCGAGGCCGCTCGGATCCGCGGTGCGCGGCGGCACCACCTCCGCGGTTACGCTGAACCGGCCGGAGCGGATGACCCGCTCGAGGCGGCTGCCGGTCGGGCTCACCGGCCGGCCGGGAGCTCGCCCGCCGTCATGGTGTTCAGGAAGAGTGTTCAATGGCGAAAGTGGCGGCGGCCGGTCAGGACCACGGCCATCCCCCGACTCTCGGCGGCGGCGAGCACGTCCCCGTCGCGGACCGAGCCTCCGGGATGGATCACCGCCGTGACGCCGGCCTCCGCCGCAACCTCCACGGCGTCGGGGAAGGGGAAGAACGCGTCGCTCGCCATCACCGCACCCTTGGCCCGGTCTCCCGCCTTCCGCACGGCCAGCCAGGACGCGTCTACCCGCGACATCTGCCCGGCCCCGATGCCCACCGTGGCCCGTTCCCTGGCGAACACGATGGCGTTCGACTTCACCCGAGCCGCGACGATCCAAGCGAATAAGAGGTCGCGCCACTCATCGTCGGTGGGCTCCCGCCCCGATGCGACCTCCATCCGGTCGCGTGCCTCTGTCACCTTGTCGGCGTCCTGCACGAGCGCCCCGCCGGGTATGGGACGGAGGTCGAGCGACCCCCCGGCCGGAAGCGGCGCCCGCACCACGCGTAGCCCCTTCCTGGTCCCGAACGCACCGAGCGCGCCGTCGGCGAACGAGGGGGCCACCACCACCTCGGTGAAGACGTCGGCCATGGCCGCCGCTGCCGCCTCGTCGGCCTCGCGGTTGAACGCCACGATGCCGCCGAAAGCTGAGACGGTGTCCGACTCGAACGCCCGCGCATACGCCTCGGCCAGCGAGCCGCCCACGGCCGCGCCGCACGGGTTGTTGTGCTTCACGATCACGGCGGCCGGCTCGTCGAACGCCGCGGCCAGCCGGTACGCGGAGTCCAGATCCAGCCAGTTGTTGAACGACATCTCCTTCCCCTCGATCAGCACGTCGGCCCCGTCGAACGGTCCCGGCCCGGCGATCTCCTCGTACAGCGCGCCCCGCTGGTGCGGGTTCTCCCCGTACCGAAGATCGGTCACTTTCCGCAGCGCGAGCCCCACGAAGTTCGGGAGCGCGTCCTCGTGGAGGGCGAACCACCCGGCCACCGCCGCGTCGTAGGCCGCCGTGTGCGCGAACGCCTCCGCCGCGAGGGCGAGCCGCGTCTCGCGGGTGAGCCCCCCGGCCTTCCGGAGCTCCTCCACGATCTCCGGGTAGCGCCGGGGCGACACCACCACACCCACGGACTCGAAGTTCTTGGCGGCCGCCCGGACCATGGCCGGGCCCCCGATGTCGACCTTCTCGATGACCTCGTCGGCCGTGGCACCGCCCGCGACGGTCTCACGGAAGGGGTACAGGTTCACGACCACCAGGTCGAACGGCTCGATCCCGTGTTCGCGGAGCTCTTCGTCGTGCTCGGGATTGCGCCGGTCGGCCAGGATGCCGCCGTGGATCTTGGGGTGGAGGGTCTTCACCCGGCCACCAAGCATCTCCGGGAAGCCGGTCACCTCCTCCACCGGCGTCACCACCAGACCGGCGTTGCGGATCGACCCGGCCGTCCCGCCCGACGATACCAGGGCCACACCGAGCGCCGAGAGCTCCGTGGCCAGTTCCACCAGGCCCGACTTGTCGTTCACGGCGAGCAGCGCGCGTCGAATGGGGCGGACGTCACTCACCTGATCCCTCCAACACGTGCACGACGCGGCCCTCCACCTTCAACCGTCCCTCCACCAGGGCGCGGACCGCCGCGGGGAACAGCCGGTGCTCGGCCCGGTGGATCCGCAGCTCGAGCGAGTCCCAGTCGTCATCGTCCCGCAACTCGACCGCCTGCTGCGAGACGATCGGTCCGTGGTCCACCTCCTCGTCCACGAGATGGACCGTCACCCCGGTGACCTTGGCCCCCCACGCCAGGGCGTCGGCCACGGCCTGGGTCCCAGGGAACGCGGGGAGCAATGCCGGGTGGACGTTCAACATCCGGGCCGAGTAGGCGCGGACCACCTCCGGGCCCACGATCCGCATGAACCCGGCCAGGGCGACGTACTCGATCCGCTCCGACTCCAGCAGGTCCCGGAGCGCTCGGTCGTAGCCCGAACGGTCCGGGTACGCCGCCGGATCGAGGAACACCGCCTTCACCCCTCGAGCCCGCGCCCGCTCCAGCGCGGGGGCGTCGCGGCGGTCCGAGACGGCGAGCGCGATCCACGGCCCCACCACGGGATCGTCCATCAGAGCCTGGAGGTTCGTACCCTGGCCCGAGGCCAGCACGGCCACGCGCGCGTCCATGGTCCCGGACGCTAGGGAGCGGCCGGCGGACCTGTCAAACCGCCCCGGCCCAACCACGACGATAAGCTTGGCCGGTGCCGTCCGACGAACGCGTGAAGAGCGCCGAGCGGTGCACCGTCCACCCGGGAAACCCCTCGGTGGCCCGATGCGACGGGTGCGGGAGGCCGCTTTGTCTGGCTTGCGCCGTACCCGTTCGGGGCCGGGTCCTGGGGAGCGAATGCCTGGCCGCCGCGCTCGGGCCCGACGTTCGCCAGGACGAGGACGTCTCGTCGCGAGCGCCCTGGGCCGCGCCGTGGGCCCTGACCGGCGCCGGCTTCGCGCTCTCCGTGGTCGCGACCATCCTTCCCTGGACCCGATTCGGCGAGGGCTCGGGCCTGTTCGGGGCGTGGGGTCGGACTACGCGGTGGTCGGCGCTCGCCACGGTGGCGGCGGTGCTGGGTCTCGGCGTCTGGTTCGCGCTTCGAAAGGGAGCCGTTCGATGGTCGTGGGTGGCGGTCGAGACCGCGCTCGGCGCGATCGTCGTTCTGGGTGCCGTCCTGGCGATCGTGCGGCCTCCCCCATTCACGCGCCCATGGATCGGGCCGTGGTTCGCCCTCGGCCCGGGGTTGCTCTCCTGTGCAGCGGCCTGGACCACGAGGCGCAGGGTTCGGGGACCGAGGGCGGCGGATGTTTGACTCGGTCCCAACCCCGGTGTTGGATGAGCAAGCGCACGGCTTGGACGCTCTGGGGAAGCCGGAAAGGAGAGTGCATGGGACAGCAGGGTCAAGGTTTTGACCTGTCCAAGATGTCCACACCAAGCAAGATCATCCTCGGTGGCGGGATCTTGTTCCTGATCGCTTCGTTCCTCTCGTGGCAGGAAGGGGCCTCCATGTGGAGCGGCAGCGGAGCGTTCTTCGGCGTGATCGCCGGAATCCTCATGGTCGTGCTCATCGCGTGGGAGGGCCTCATGCTCGCCGGGACGAAGCTCGACGTGGGGATGCCGGCCTCGCAGCTCAGCGCGTATCTGGGGTTCGGCGTCGTGGGCTTCACCGTCCTCACGTTCATCTTCGCCCTGACCGAATCGCCGAGCTTCGGCGCCTTCATCGGCTTCGTCCTGGCCCTCGTTGTCGGGTACGGAGCCTGGATGCGGTTCCAGGAGCCGAGCGGCGGCACATCGG
>JBOGVI010000311.1:0-6924 GCA_050692695.1 Actinomycetota bacterium | reverse complement strand
TGCGCTCCGCCATCGAAAGACCCACCGCGCCCCTCCTCCCCCGACCGAGAGGAGGGTGGCCCCTTCGAGGACGTCTTCAAGTGAGGCAACGACCGGATTTCGAGGACATTTCTGGTGAGTCAACTCGCCCCCTTGACCGGCGCCGGGTGCCAACCTAGGGTAGCTTGGACAACGTTGTCAATGGCCGAACGGTGGACCGCGGCAGGGGGTCGAACGGGTGGAGCCCATCGTTCTCGGACCGAACCAGGTGCATCGGTTTTACCGGGGAGGTCCGGCCATCGCGGAGTTCCGAGGAACCCGGAGCGCGGACGACCACGCCCCTGAGGACTGGGTGGCCTCGGCGACGTCGGTGTTCGGCTCGGAGGGGACCGGCCTCAGCACCCTGCCGGACGGCCGGACGGTGGTGGACGCGTTCGGCGCCAACCCCGAGGCGTTCTTCGGGCCGCGGCACGCCGAGCGGTTCGGCGCGGATCCGGGCTTGCTGGTGAAGCTGCTCGAAGCGGGGGAGCGCCTCCCGGTCCACTGTCACCCGAACCGCGAGTTCGCGCGACGACACCTGGGCTGTCCGTACGGCAAGACCGAGGCCTGGGTGATCGTGGATGCCCGGTCTTCCCGCCCCGAGGTATTCCTGGGGTTCCGGGACGAGGTCGACCCCGCCGCGCTCGCCGCCTGGGTGACCGGGCAGGACACGACGGCCATATTGGGGGCGATGCACCGGATCCCCGTCACCGTCGGCGATGCCGTGCTGGTCCCCGCGGGCCTCCCCCACGCCGTCGGCGAGGGCGTGTTCCTGGTCGAGCTCCAAGAGCCCACGGACCTGTCGGTGCTCCTCGAGTGGGAGGGGTTCGACGTCGACGGCGCTCGCGACGGGCATCTCGGCCTGGGCTTCGACGTGGCGCTTCGGTGCGTGGACCGCTCCGGGTGGGGGAAGGAGCGGCTCGATCGCTTGCACACCTCCCGCGAGGACGGGCGGGACGCGCGCCCCGGCGTGGACGTCTTGTTCCCTTTGGAAGCCGACTCGTTCTTCCGGGCCGAGCGGATCCGCCCTCGTGAGGCCTCCCCCGTTCCCGCCGGGTTCTCCGTCCTGGTGATCACGGGAGGACTGGGCCGCCTGGAGTTCGGGACCGCGGCATCCCTGGAGGTGGCGGGCGGTGACACCGTGCTTGTCCCGTTCGCCGCCGGCGACTGCCGGCTCATCGGGTCTCTGGAGGCGGTGCGATGCATGCCCCCCCATCCGGACGCTCCCGACATCCCCGCGCCGGTATTCGGATGACCGAGGACCTCCTGCTCGGCCTGGATCTTGGTACGGAGTTCACCAAGGCAGCGGCGGTCACCCTCGACGGGGTGGAGCGCTCCCACGGGCGGGCCCGGACCCCATGGCGCGTCGTGCCGACCGGCGCCGAGATGGACCCGGGGGCCCTGGTCGACGCCGCCGTGGCCGCGGCCCGGAAGGCGCTGATGAACGGGCCCGCGGGACGCGTGATCGGGTTGGGGGTGACCAGCATGGCCGAGACCGGCGTCCTGCTCGACGCCCGAGATGAGCCGGTGGCGCCGATGATCGCGTGGCACGACACCCGGGGAGAGCCGGAGGCCGCGGAGGTGGCCGAGGCGTTCGGCACCGATCGGTTCACTGAGCGGACCGGGCTCCCGGTGAGCCGGCTGTGCACGCTCAGCAAGTACCGGTGGATGCGCGCCCACCTCCCAGAGGCCAAGCGCGGCGTGAGGTGGCTGAACGTCGCGGAGTGGATGGTGCGAAGTCTCGGGGGGGAGGACGTGGCCGAGCTCTCGCTGAGCTCCAGGACCGGTTTCCTGGACCTGGCCTCTCGCCGGTCGTGGGACGAAGTGCTGGGATGGGCGGAAGCGCCCCCCGGCTTCCTGCCCGAACCGGTGGAGGCCGGGACCGCCGCCGGGAAGGTCAGGGGAGCGCTCCCCGAAGCCGAGGGCGCGGTGCTCACGGTCTCGGGGCACGACCACCCATGCGCCCTGGTCGGGGCGGGTGCCACCCGGCCCGGAGACGTGTTCGACTCGTGCGGCACCGCCGAGGCGTTCGTCCGCCCGGTGGAGCCGCCGGTACCGTCCGACGCCATCCGGCGAGCGGTCGCGGGCGGGGTGACGGTGGGGTGGCACGCTGTGCCGGGCCAGCAGGGGCTGATGGCTGGGTTCGTCTCCGGCTTGGCCCTCCAGCGGTTCCTGGACCTGCTCGGCGTGGACGCCGGTGGCCGCGAGGGATTGGACACGGCCGCCACACGGATCCCCTCGGGGGCCGAAGGCGTCACGGTCCGTGACGTCATCGCCGACCGGGCCATCCTGGAGGGCATCCCCCGCTCGGCCACCCCGGCCCATGTGTGGAGGGCGGCGTTGGAGGCGGTAGCCAGGCACGGCGCCGACGTGCTGGCCACCATCGAGTCTGTAGCCGGGGAGACCGGACGGCTCGTCGTGACGGGAGGCTGGGCCAGGAGCCCGGCCGTCCGCGCCGTGAAGCGGGAGGTCTTGGGCCCGTTCGTGGAGCCCGAGGTGGAGGAGGCCGGAGCGAGGGGAGCGGCGCTGATCGCCGGCATCGCGGCCGGCGTCTACCGCGACACCTTCAACCTCCCGGCGGTCCGCTGGAGAGAGCACGACCGATGAGGGACGACGCCGGGGACGCCCGAACCCGCGGTCGGGAGTTCCTTCCCCGTGTTCCCCGTCGGCCCGGCGAGTACGTATCGGCCGGGAAGGTGGCCGACCTCGACCAACTCGCCACCGCCACGCTGTCTCACGTGGTCGGCGGGGCTGCGGACGGCTGCCGGGCCCTGGACCTGCGGACCGCGGGTGGGATCGATCTTCGGATCCTTCCGGACCGGGGGTTCGACCTCGGACCAGCGTGGTTCCGAGGGGTGCCGCTGGCCTGGATCTCGGCGGTGGGCGAGCGGCCACCCCTGGACTCGCTCGACGGCATGGCGTGGATCGAGGCGTTCGGCGGGGGACTCGTCACCACCTGCGGGCTGCGAAACGTGGGTGCCCCGTCCGAGGGCCACGGCCTCCACGGCCGGTACTCCCACCTTCGGGCCTCCGACGTCCGAGTGGACCGCGAGCTCGAGGACGGCGACGTGGTCCTCACCGCCCGGGCGACGGTCGACGAGATGGAGACGCCGAGCGCGCACCTGCGGGTGGAGCGAACGGTTCGAACCCGAACCGGGACGGGACTGGTCGAGCTGACCGACGTCACGACGAACCTGGGGGTCGCCCCGGAGCCCGCTCCAATCCTGTACCACGTGAACGTGGGCATCCCGCTGTTCGACGAGGGGGCGCGGGTGGAGATCGACTCCGAGGACGTGCTCCCTCGCGACGCCGACGCGGAGCGAGGGCTGGACTCCTGGATGGCGCCTGGGCCGCCCGAGCCAGGAGCCGCCGAGATGGTGTTCGAGCACCGGGTGCGGCCCGACCCCTCCGGGTGGTCCCGGGCCGGGGTGGTCAACCCCTCGCTCGGCCTCGAGCTCGACGTGCGGTGGCGGAACGCCGAGCTCCCCCGGTTCCACCAGTGGGTCCATCCCCGGCCCGGGATCTACGTGCTGGGCCTGGAGCCGGCGAACTGCTCGGTCCTGGGCCGGGTGGCCGATCGGGCGGCGGGCGTGCTGCCGATGCTGGAACCCCTGGAGGCTCGAACCACCGAGCTTCGGATCTCGGTCCGTCCGGCCCCGGGAGCGGCCTGACCGCACCCATGCTCATCGCCGGCCCCAACCTCACCACCGACCGGACCCTCACCATCGAGGAGCTGCGCCCCGGCGAGGTCCTTCGGTTCTCGACGGCCACCATCACCCCCGGTGGCAAGGGCGTGAACGTGGCCCGGGTGGCTCGGGCCCTGGACTTCCCCGCAACATTGGTGGCGGTGGCCCCCGGCCGAACCGGCCGGGCAGTGGTCGAGCTCCTCGGCGACGAGGGCCTGGACGTGGTCCCGGTGGAGACGGAAGGCGAGGTTCGGGCGGCCTCCGTGATCCTGGAGGAGAGCGGGCGAGTGACCGTCCTCAACGAGCCTGGCCCTGCCCTCGCGGACCGTGACTGGGAAGCCTACGAGCGGGCCGTGGCCACGAACCTGTCCGGCAACGGGTTCCTGGTGTGCATCGGCAGCTTGCCTCCGGGCAGCCCCTCGGACGCTGCGCCCGGTTGGTGCGGCTGGCTCGGGCCAGGGACGTGCGTGCGCTCGTGGACGCGACGGGCGCCCAGCTGGCCGCAGCCCTGCAGGCTCGGCCCGCCCTGGCGACGCCGAACCTCGCGGAGGCCGAGGGTGTACTGCTCGGGACGGAGTCACAGCCCGTGGATGACGGCTCGCTGGAGGTTCGGCCCCGGGCGCTGGACGCCGCGTCCGAGCTGGTCGCTCGAGGCGCCGGCACGGCCGTGGTCACTGCTGGTGCGGCGGGGGTGGCCGTGGCCACTGCCTCCGAGCGCCGGTGGGTGGAGGCCCCCAAGGTCGAGGTCCGAAACCCCATCGGAGCCGGGGACTCCTTCGTGGCCGGGCTGGTCGGCACCCTCGAGCGGGGCGGAGACCTGGACCGGGCGGTGTTGATCGGCATGGCCGCGGCGGCGGCCAGCGTCGAGACCGAGGTCGCCGGTGTGGTGGACCCGAAACGGGTCCGCGCGCTCGCCGCGGAACTCGACAGCTAGCCTCGGGCCCGGGATCCAGGTACGTGAAGATCTCGAGCTCTCTCTTGACACGTCGCATGTTCACCCTCCCCATTGGGAAGCATTGGGGGTGGGCCGATGTTGGTGAAGGGCGAGGGAGACACCGAGCGGACGACTGAGAGGCACCGAGCGATGAACGACCAAGAGGTCATCGACCGGATCAACGAGCTCGCCCACGAGGAGCACGAGCTCTTCCAGCGGGAGTCCCGCGGGCAGGTGACCCAGAAGGAGCGCGAGCGGATGAAGCGTCTCGAGGTCACCCTGGACCAGTGCTGGGACCTCCTCCATCAGCGCCGGGCCCGCCGCTCGGCCGGGCTGGACCCGGACGAGGCCAAGGTCCGCGACGAGCGGACTGTGGAGGGGTACGTCGGCTGATCTGGCCGGGCTGATCAGGCCGGCTGGGCGTCGAAGAATGCGGTCCAGTCGGCGGACCGGCTGTCCCCGTTACCCAGGATGAACTCCTCGACCATCTCGCGAGCCATGTCGTCGGTGAACTGTACCGGCGGCGACTTCATGAGGTAGGCGCTGGGACCGATCAGAGGTCCGGCCACTCCGCGGTCCTTGGCCACCTTCGCGCACCGGATGGCGTCGATGGCCACGCCGGCGGAATTCGGGCTGTCCCACACCTCGAGCTTCAGCTCCACGCTGAGCGGCACGTCGCCGAAAGCCTGCCCCTCCAGGCGGATCTGGGCCCACTTCCGATCCTCCAGCCACGGCACGTAGTCCGACGGTCCGATGTGGATGTTCTGCTTGTCGAGGGGCTTCTCCAGTTGGCTCTGCACCGACTGGGTCTTTGACTGCTTCTTGGACACCAGCCGGTCCCGCTCGAGCATGTTCATGAAGTCCATGTTGCCGCCGAAGTTCAGCTGGTAGGTCCGGTTCAGCTTCACGCCGCGGTCCTCGAACAGCTTCGTGAGAACGCGGTGGACGATGGTGGCCCCGACCTGGCTCTTGATGTCGTCTCCCACGATCGGAAGGCCGGCCTTCACGAACTTCTTCGCCCATGTTCGGTCCGAGGCGATGAACACCGGCAGGCAGTTCACCAGGGCCACCCCCGCGTCGAGAGCGGCCTGGGCATAGTGCTTCGCGGCGCTCTCGCTGCCGACGGGCAGGTAGCACACCAGGACGTCGGCCCGGACGTCGCGCAGGACCTGGGCCACATCGACCTCCGGCTGATCCGACTCCACGATGGTCTCGCGGTAGTACTTGCCCAGGGCGTCGAGCGTAGGGCCGCGCCGGACGGCGATGCCCGTAGGCGGCACGTCGGCGAACCGGATGGTGTTGTTGGGTTCGGAGACGATGGCCTCAGCGAGGTCCTTGCCCACCTTCTTCGCGTCCACATCGAACGCCGCGACGACCTCGACGTCCGAGACGTGGTACGGGCCGAGCTGCACGTGCATCAGGCCCGGCACGCGGTCCTGGGGGTCCGCGTCCTTGTAGTACCCCAGCCCCTGGACGAGCGACGACGCGCAGTTGCCCACGCCGACGATCGCGAGACGGACCTTGCTCATGTGGCGCGCTCCTTTCCGCGAAGCGCCCGAGCCTGGCGGCGCTTCGTTCCCCCCCTGGGTGATCGGGACTGGCGGCGTTCCGCGGTGATGAGGCCGTTCAGCCACGCGATGTCCTGCTCGGTGGACTCCCGGCCGTGCTGCATCAGCGAGAGCGTGTAGGTGTCGAACCGCTCGCGCATGGCTGATAGCGACGTCGTGATGGTGGACAGGCGCTCCTCGAGGTACGCGCGGCGCTTCTCCAGGAGTCGGATGCGCGTGTCGGGAGCGAGGTACTTGAAGAACGCGAGCCGGACCCGGAACCGGTTGTCCTCGGAGGAGGACTCGGCGCCGGCCTCCTCCAGCAGGTGCTGGAACAGCTCCTCGCCCTTCCCGGTGATCCGGTAGACGTTCTTGCGCCGGCCGACCTCCTGCTGGTCGAAGACCCGCTCGACGGCGCCGTCCCGCTCCAGCCGCCGGAGGGTCGGGTACAGCGAGCCGTAGGAGACCCGCCAGAACCCGCCTAGGGTGTCGGTCAGCCGCTTGGAGAGCTGGTAGCCGTGCATGGACCGCTCTTTCAGCAGCCCCAGGATCGCGAGCTCGAGCATCCGGTAGTAGGTTCCTTTCCCTCGGTGTTGCGCCTCGATATATCGGGTAACTATATCGTTTCGATATATCGAACCACTACATGGGGGAAACGTCAACCCCGGGTTTCGGAGCCTCCCTCAGCGGGGCGCGCGCCCGCGAGCCGCGGCCGGGTGTCCGAGCGGCAGCTCGCGGG
>JBOGVI010000310.1:0-6995 GCA_050692695.1 Actinomycetota bacterium | reverse complement strand
TGCGCTCCGCCATCGAAAGACCCACCGCGCCCCTCCTCCCCCGACCGAGAGGAGGGTGGCCCCTTCGAGGACGTCTTCAAGTGAGGCAACGACCGGATTTCGAGGACATTTCTGGTGAGTCAACTCGGGAGGTTGACGCCGCTTCGTGGAGCACCCTAGGGTTGCAACTTCACGCCTGACAGGTCCTGGAGGGTCTGAGGGGGCTCGGTTGAGGGTTGGCTTGAACGGGGCCGGCCGCATCGCCTCCATCCACGCGCAGACCCTTGCCGCTCACCGAGACGTCGATCGCCTGATCGTGTTCGACGTGGTCCCGGGGGCGGCCGGGCAGCTGGCCGAGCTCCACGGTGCGAGCGTGGTGGATTCGGCCGAACGACTGCTCGGCAGCGCCGACGCATTGGTGATCGCCTCGTCGACCGACACGCACGTCGAGTATCTCGTCCAGGCGGCCGAAGCTCGGCTGCCCGTCTTCTGCGAGAAGCCCATCGCCCTCACCGTGAAGGAGACGGATCGGGCCATCCGGGCGCTCGACAAAGCCGAGATCCCCGTGCAGATCGGGTTCCAGCGGAGATTCGATCCCGGATACCGCGCGGCGCATGATCTGGTGGCCTCCGGCCGGCTGGGTGAGGTGCTCTTCGTCACGGCCCACACGCGCGACCCCGTCCCACCCCACGAGGAGTACATCTCGCGTTCCGGCGGGATCTTCAAGGACATGCTGATCCATGACATCGACGCCCTCCGGTTCGTCACCGGGAGCGACGTGGTGTCGGCTTACGCCACCGGCTCCAACCTGACCATGCCGATGTTTGAGGCCCACGGCGACCTGGCCATGGCGGCCATGGTCGCCCACCTCGAGCAGGGTGCCCTGGCGATCCTGTCGGGGAGCCGCCGGGATCCCCTCGGATACGACGTCCGCATGGAGGTGTACGGCACCGAGGACAGCGTCGTGGTAGGCCTCGACGCGCACACGCCGATCCGTTCGCTGGAGGCCGGCGTGCCTCCCCCGAGGGAGCCCGTGACCCGGGGATGGCTCGACCGGTTCAGGGGAGCTTACGTCGCCGAGATCCATGCCTTCATCGAGGTCGCAGCGGGGGCCCGGGCGACCCCGTGCACCCCGCAGGATGCCCGGGCCGCCATCGCCGTGGCTGAGGCGTTCGGGCGATCCGCCGAGACCGGAACGCCGGTTACGGTGCGGGACCGGAGCGCGGGATGGTGAACAGGTGGGCTCGCCGAGCGGAGGCACGCGGGTGATCCGAGTGGCCAACGCCCCGGTGAGCTTCGGGGTCTTCGAGCTGACCGTGGGGAAGCTGCCAAACCTGCCGCGTCCGGACGAGATCCTCGACGCGGTGGCCGGCGCGGGCTACGAGGGGATCGACCTCGGCCCGTTCGGGTACCTCGGGCACGTTGACGAACTGGCCGAACGCCTGGAGAGCCGCGGTCTCGGGCTCGCCGGCGGATGGGTCCAGATGCGGTTCTCGGAGCCGGATGGCCTGGAGGAGGATCTGGCCGTCCTGGAGCAGACCCTCGATGTCTTCTCCGCGGTGGCCGATGTGGGGCCCAAGCCTCCGAAGCCGACCCTCGCCGATGCCGGTTCGCCGGCCCGGGTGGCCAATCCGGGCAGGGGCAAGGATCTCCCGGAAATCGGGCTCGACGCCTCGGGATGGTCACGCCTCGCCGATGGGGTGAAGCGAGCGGTCGACCGGTGTCGGGGCCGAGGTCTCGAGCCAACGTTTCACCACCACGCCTCCACACACGTGGAGGCCCCCCACGAGATCGACCGCCTTTTGGAGCTGACCGACATCGGCCTGTGCCTCGACACCGGCCATCTGCTCCTCGGTGGGGGAGACCCGGTACATGCCATCGGAGACTGGGGCGATCGCATCAACCACCTGCATGTGAAGGACGTTCGCATGGAGGTCCTCCAGAAGGTGATCGCAGATCGGGCCGGCATGGAGGCCGTCTGGAGCCGGGGCACCTTCTGTGAGCTCGGAACCGGTGACGTCGACATCGATGGGTTCCTCTCCCTGGTGAAGGTCCGGCGCTTCTCCGGGTGGCTGGTGGTGGAGCAGGATCGGATCCCTGGACCGGACGAGCCGACGAGCGACGCGACCGCGGCCCAGGCTCGCAACCGGAGGTTCCTGGAAGCAAGGGGGTTCTGACGGGGCTCGAACCATACGAGGTGCTCACCATGGGGCGGATCAGCGTGGACCTCTACCCGGAGCAGATCGGCGTGCCTCTCGCGGAGGTTCGCACGTTCGCCAAGTCCCTCGGTGGGAGTCCAACGAACGTGGCGGTCGGCGCGGCCCGGTACGGACACCGGTCCGCCGTCATCACCAAGGTCGGGGACGACGGGTTCGGCGTGTACGCGCGACGCGCATTGCGGGCGTTCGGCGTGGACGATCGGTACGTTGGGACCGACCCGGGTCTGCGCACTCCCCTCGTGTTCTGCGAGATCTACCCACCGGACCGTTTTCCGCTCCTGTTCTACCGCGAGCCCAAGGCCCCTGACATGAACGTGGAACCGGGGGAGCTCGACCTCGACGCAATCCGCAACGCTCGCATCTTCTGGACGACCGGCACCGGCCTGTCCGATGAGCCGAGCCGGTCCACGACCATGGCCGCTCTGGAAACCAGGGGCCGGTCGGGGATCACCGTCCACGATCTCGACCACCGGCCGATGCTCTGGCCCACGCCCGGCGAAGCCCCCAACCGGCTGCGTGAGGCCCTCCGACACGCCACTGTCGCCGTGGGGAACCGCGAGGAGGTGTCGGTGGCCGTGGGAGAGGGCGAGCCGCAGGAGCTGGCCAAGGACCTCCTCGACATCGGCGTGGAGCTGGCCATCGTGAAGCTCGGACCGGCCGGGGTTCTCGTGGCGTGGGACGGCCGGATGGAGCGGGTCCCCGCGGTCCCCGTGGACGTGGTCTGCGGGCTGGGGGCGGGGGACGCCTTCGGGGCGGCCCTCTGCCACGGCCTCCTGGAAGGATGGGACACCGTGCGCACGATCCGTTTCGCCAACGCCGCCGGGGCCCACGTGGCCTCCCAGCTCGCGTGTGCCGACGCCATGCCCGACGAAGGGCAGGTCCTGGCCCTGATGGATCATGCCTGAGCGGCTCTCGGGGCGATCCTCGCCGGACCTGTTCCGTCCGGCCGGGACCCTGGCCGAGGGGCCGGATCCGGTGGCCCTCACCCCCGAGGGGGCCGGATGGGGGTTCTCCGCGTTGCGGGTGATCGTCCTGTCCCCAGGCGAGGACCGAGCCATCGCGCTCGAGGAGTTCGAGGCGGCGGTGCTCCCGCTCTCGGGCTCCTGCCGCGTGGAGGTGGGATCGCATTCCTTCGAGCTCGATGGGCGCCCAGACGTGTTCTCCCGGGTCAGCGACTTCGCCTACCTGCCGGCCGGGAGCGAGGCTCGCATCAGGAGCTCGACCGGCGGCGAGTTCGCCCTGCCCTCGGCCCGAGCCACTCGCCGGCTCGAGCCCGTGTACATCCCGGCCGGCGCCGTGCGAGTTGAGGTTCGGGGCGGCGGCGTCGCCACCCGACAAGTGAACAACTTCATGTCGGCGGACGCCTTCGAGGCGGAGAAGCTCATCGCGGTGGAGGTGCTCACACCGGAGGGAAACTGGTCGTCGTTCCCACCCCACAAACACGACGAGCACAGCGAGCGCGAGGTGCCGCTCGAGGAGATCTACTACTTCCGGATCCGGGGCGCCGCCGGGTTCGGATTCCACCGAACCTACACCCTCGACGGAGTGATCGACGCCACCGTGACGGTCCGCGACGGGGATGTGTTCCTCATCCCACGGGGCTACCACGGGCCCTGCATCGCCATGCCCGGCCACCCGATGTACTACCTGAACGTGATGGCGGGCCCGGCCGAGCGAGCGTGGCGGGTGTGCCTGGACCCGGCCCACGAGTGGCTGGCCGAGCTCCTCGGGGCTGTGGGCCCGGACCCGCGCTGCCCCATGTCCACCGCGGATGGCCCCCGGTCACCGAACCCCTAGCCGGAAATGCCGGCCCACCCTTCGGGGCACCGGATTTTGACCTGGGACCGCGTGCGGGCGTGGCGCGTGTCGCGGCACCGCCTCGACCGGCGGGTCCCAAAGGGCCGACTGCTCGACGTCGTTCGCGACGTCTGCGGGATCCACGCTCAAGTCCAGTCCATGGCCGAGCTGCAGGTGTGGGCGCGCGTGGACGGCGACTCGCCCGGCGACGTTCGTGGTGCCCTGTGGGAGGCGCGGACCCTGGTCAGGACGTGGTGCATGCGCGGCACGCTGCACCTGCTCATGGCCGAGGACCTTCCGCTGTTCGTGGCGGCTTGCGGCAGCACGACCGGTGGTGGAAGGTGCGTGGCTCCGGATGATCGGGTTCAGCGAGAGCGAGCTGCGTTCGATCCTCGATGCCATGCGGGATGCTCTCGGCGCCAGGCCGCTTACGAGGGAGCAGCTCGCCGAAAGGGTTGCCCGGCGGGTCGGTCCGCGCGCCCGGGAGCGGATGCTTTCCGGGTGGGCCGAGATGCTGAAGCCGGCCGCGTTCGAGGGGTCGCTGATCTCCGGCCCGCCCCGGGGCCAGAGCGTGACGTTCGTCCATCCGGACCGTGGCTGGGGGAGTGGAGCGAACCCGGGACCGAGGAAGCTTGGCGCGAGATCGTCCGCCGCTATCTGCGCGCCTACGGGCCGGCCACCCGCGAGGAGTTCGCCCGACGGTGGGGGATGCAACCCGCCCCGGCTGAGCGGATCCTGAAGGGGTCCGCGGACGAGCTCACCGCGGTCGATGTGGAGGGGTCCCGCGCCTGGGCACTTGCCGAGGACGTCCCGGGGATGCGGTCGGCCGTGCTCCGCGGGGCGATGAGGCTTCTCCCGGGGTTCGACGTCTACGTAGCCGGGACCCGACCGCGGGGGTCCCTGGTAGAGAAGCGCTTCGAGGACCGAGTGTTCCGCACGGCCGGCTGGATCTCCCCGGTTGTGCTGGTGGATGGGACGGCCGCCGGGACGTGGGGTCACGAGCTGACGAGAGGCCGGATCGAGGTCACCGTCGAGCCGTTTCGAAAGCTGACCACGGCCCAGAAGAAGCAGATCCGCGAGGAGGCCGACGGGCTCGGGAGCTTCCTCGGCGCCCCCGCGAGGGTGTCGTACCGCGGATCGCCGACGGCTCAGAAGTCTCTTCGGCCCTCGAAGTGGGCCGTGGCATCGGGCCGGGTGGCCTCGTACAAGGCGACCCGATGGCCGCCCGGCGTCCGGAGGGAGCAGCAGGGACCGTGGGGGATCTGGAACGTCTGCTCACGGTGCCACCCTCGGGCACCGAGCTCGTCGAGCGCCGCTCCGAGATCGGCCACCTTGAAGACGAGGATCGGACGCTCTCCCTCGAGGTGGTCGGCCAACAGGATAAGCGGCGGACCCGCAGTGAGCTCGACGCCAGCGACCCTCGTACCCATCGCCTCGACGGCGAAGACCACTCGCCCGCCGAGGACCTCCGTGAAGTACCGGGCGTCCGCGGCCACGTCGGCGCTCGGGATGTAGAGGAAGTCGAGCTGCTCGAACGGTGCCGAGGCTTCGTCAGCCACGGTCCAAGCCGGTTCAGCCCGACGCCGGCCGGCCCCTGATCTGGGCGACGACAGCGGAGTAGTCGTAGTCCCCGAGGCCGTTGCCGGCGGCCCGATCGATCCACCGCTCGGCCGCGCCAGCCAGCTCGAGCGCGACCCCGCGCCGTACGGCGGCGTCGAGGACGAGGCTCATGTCCTTGTGCATGAGCGAGAGCTTGAAGCTCGGCGGGTACTGATCCCTCTCGATCATGTCCAGCTTGCGCGACAGGGTCGGGCCGATGGGGGAGTCCAGGAGGGCGGCCAGCACCCTGCCCTGGTCGAGCCCCAGCCCATCCGCGAGGCCGAGCGCCTCCCCGAGCACGCACATGAGGCCGGCAAGGGTCGAGTTCGCCACGAGCTTCATTGCCGCGCCCGAGCCCGTCGGTCCCAGGTGCGCCGGCGAGCCCATGGGCGCGAGCACCTCCTTCCAACGGTTGAACGACTCCTGGGTGGCCCCAACGAAGATCTTGAGGCTGCCGTCTCCGGCGTTCGACACGCTGCCCAAGACCGGGGCGTCGATCAGTTCGACTCCCTCGGGCAACTTCCGGTCGACCTCGGCGATGTGGTCGGGGCCCACGGTGGACATGTCGATGAGAGTGGTCCCGGGACCGATGGCGGAGACGACGCCGCGTTCTCCGAATAGGACCTCGGTGAGGGCTTGGGGCGTCGAGACCATCGTGATCACGGCCTCGGCCCCGCGCGCCGCTTCGCCGGGTGAGTCCGCGACCCCGGCCCTGCCTTCGAACCTCTCGGCCTTTGAGCGGGTCCTGTTCCAGAGCGTGAGATCGTGGCCCGCATCGACGAGCCGGGCCGCCATGGGCGCTCCCATGGCGCCGAGTCCGATGAAGCCGAGCCTCATGACGTCCTCATCTCCTTATCCCACCCTCCGCCATCCGATCAGGTGCCCGGTCGTGGGGATCCGAACCCAAGCGTAGCGCGCTGCCCACGCACGGGCCGCCGTAGAGAACGGCAAGCCGAACTCTCATCATCCTCTCAGCCCCTCCGTTCTAGGCTTCCTCGGGAGGTGCCTGGTGCGGGTGCTGGTTGTGGAGGACGAGGTGAAGATGGCCGGCCTGCTCAAACGCGGCCTGGAGGAGGAGGGCTACGCCGTCGACACGGCGGGCGACGGCCGGGAAGCCTTGTGGCTCGCTACCGAGAACCCCTACGACGCCATCGTCCTCGATGTCATGCTGCCCGACCTGGATGGGTTCGAGGTGTGCCGAAGGCTCCGTGATGCGGGGCGGTGGAGCCCGGTGCTCGTGCTCACCGCACGCGACGCCGTTCCTGACCGCGTCTCGGGCCTCGATGCCGGCGCCGACGACTACCTCACGAAGCCGTTCTCGTTCGCCGAGCTCTTGGCTCGGCTGCGGGCCCTGATCCGCCGGGGGACCCCGGAGCGCCCGCCGGTCCTGGCGGTTGGTGA
>JBOGVI010000309.1:0-5993 GCA_050692695.1 Actinomycetota bacterium | reverse complement strand
GCCCAGGGCGGGCCGGGCGTCCCCCACACCCAGGAGGTGCGCCAGGACCTGCGCGCCCACAGCCTCCACGTCCGCCGCTCGGGCCTGGAGGTACGGGTCGTCAAGGGAACGCCAGGACGCCGCCGTCCGATCGATCCCCTCCTTCCACGCCACCGCCGCACCCCTGCCCTGGTCAAGGACGGCGGAGCGGGCCGGCCCCTGGAGCTCCTCGTCGTCCAGGAACAGCAGGTGCGCGTCGAAGATGGCGGCACTCTGCTCACCGGCCCGGGCGGCCACCTGTTCCCGGGTGCCCGAGACCTCGGCCCGGGTCGCCTCGATCGCGGCCTCGAGTGCGGACCATTCCTCCTTCGGCTCGCCCACCGGACCCCGCGGGACCTCGAGGTCGGGCGGGCGAAAGTGCCGGGCCGGTCCCACGGCCACCCCGGGCGATGCGGGGAAGCCCGCCAGGGCGCCCTCGGCCGGCACCGCGGGACGCGCCGGCGCCGGTTCGGCCCCGGCCTCCCCTGCGTCGTCGCCGAACCTCGCGGCGGCCAGGGCTTGGATGGTCTCGACGGCCGCAGCGGCCTCCGGCCCCACGGCCAGGACCTCGATCTGGTGGCCGCTGAGCACGCCCAGCGTGGCTACGGCGTTCAGGCTCCGGGCGGTGGCCGGGCCCCGGCCGGTGGTCAGGTTGGTCACCCGCACGTCCGCGTCGAACCGTCCCGCGGTCTGCACGAGGCGAGCGGCGGGACGTGCGTGGAGGCCGAGAGGGTTGTCGACCAGTAAGCGGATGCTCACTTCCGGGCCTCCGCGTTCGCCCGCTTGAGCCTCTTCCCTTCCGCGCTTACCCGTCTGAGCCTCTTCTGGCGCCGGCCCATCCAGTGGGATTCCGAGGTGGGCGGCCTTGGGGGCCAGCCCCCCTCGAGCCTCGTCGGCCACCTCCTCCAGGGATCGCCCCAGCCGGGCGGCCACCGCCGCGGCCACCGCGCCCTCCACCAGGGGGGCCTCGCACAGGAGCACGTGGTGCCGGCGGTCCCCGGGCAGCATGTCGAGCGCCATCTCCGCCGACAGCACGGCGCTCCCCAGGTCCATCAGGACCAGCACGCCGTCCTCGGACCACACGCGCTCGATGGCCCGGCGAACCAGCACGGCGTCGGTCCCCATGGGCCGGTCGGGAAGGTCCAGGCCGCCGACGGCCTGCAGGGGGACGTCGGCTCCGCCCATCTCGCGGGCCAGCTCGGCCACGCCCTCGGCGAGCTTGGGACTGTGCGAGACGATGATGATGCCGATCACCGAATCCTCCTCAACCCTCCGGCCGGCCGCGGGCCGGCCCGCGTCCTCATTCCCGGAGGCCGTAGGCCCGGTGCAGCACCTCCACCGGGTGGACCGAGGGGATCCCCGTGGCGCTCGTGATCTGCCAGCGGCAGGTCTCGCTGTCGCACGCGGCCACCTCCGACGCCGTCTCCCGAACCTGCCGGAAGAGCGGCGCCCCCACGGCCATGGCGATGTCGTACTTCTCGCTCTTCAGGCCGTAGGTCCCGGCGATTCCGCAGCACTCGATGTCGGTCTCCACCACTTCGAGCTCCGGGATGAGAGCGAAGAGGTCCACCGCGGGCCTGCCGATCCCATGACCCCGCTGCTGGCAGGGCGCGTGGTAAGGCATCGTCATGGGGACCGGCTTGAAGTCGGTCCTGAGCTCGCCCCGCTCGTGCAGCATCAGCAGGAACTCGCAGACGTCGTAGGAGTGCGCGGAGACCGTCCGGAGGTCCTCGTCGTCCTCCAGGTCGAGGATCTCGCGGGCCTCGCGCTTCAGCATCAGCCCGCAGCTCGTGGACGTGGCCACGATGTCATACCCTCGGCGAGCGAAGGGGACGAGGCTCCGGACCAGCCGGTGGACGTACCGCCGGGCGTCGTCGAAGAGCCCATTCGACTGGAGTGGGAGCCCGCAGCACTCCTGGCGCGGCGCGACCACCCGGAACCCGTTGTGCTCGAGGACCTCCACGGCCATCCGGCCCACTCGCGGCTCGAAGTAGTTCGTGCTGCACCCGTGGAAGTACACGACCGCGCGTTCGGCCGAAGCCGGGGGACGGTGACGGCGGACCCACGACCGGAACGTCCGACCTGCGAACGGAGGCATGGGGGCCGACCGGTGGATCCGGAGGGTCCGTTCCACCAACCGCCGTACCAGCGTGTTTTGGAGGAACCAGTTCGCGATGGGGGCGACCGGCGTCCCCACCTTTCCCATGACGCTCGGCCGGGCGATGATCCGATCCCTGATGGGCACACCCCGCTCCGCCTTCATCCCGGCCCGGGCCTTCGCGTTGATCTCCGCGATCTTCACCCCCTGGGGACAGACCGTCGTGCAGATCCCGCACCCGGAGCAGTAGTCCAAGGAGGCGTCGGGCGAAACGTTTCCGGTCCGGAACCGCTCGAGCTGCGGCCCGACGTACTTTGGCCCCGGGAACAGCGGCGTGACGTTCGAGACGGGACAGAACGTCTCGCAGATCGTGCATTTCACGCAGTGGTCGAGCGAACCCCGGACCCATTCCATGGCGTCCATCATGAAACCCGCTCCAGGATGTGCGACGCGGCGGCGAACCCCGTGGAGAGCGCCAGGCCGTTCCCGGACTGTTCCCGCCAGGGCTCCGCGCCCCCCAGCACTGCTCCGCACGCGAACAGGTTCTCGAATGCCGGGCGCCCCCGCGCGTCGATGGGCCGAAGTACCTCGTCCACGGCGAGGCCGGCCCGGGCCATGGGGTGGTCGTCGAGGTAGCGGGGGAGGAACCCCGGTTCGGCACCCGGCGCTCCCGCCACGGGGAGGCCGAACACGCTCTCCCACACCTCGCCGTGTGAGTCCAGGTGGATGGCTCCGGCCGCGAAGCCTCCGGTGGCCAGGACGAACCATCTTGCTTCGTGGGTGGCCGGTCGGGCCGCCGCGGCCTGGACCACCACCCGCTCCACCACCGCGTCCCTCGTCTCGGCGCCGACCACGGTCGGCCCCATCACCAGCCGCCCGCCGACCTGCAGAAAGCGTTCCCGGAGCGCCCGGAACAGCCGGATGCCGGGGACCGACGGCGGGAGCGTGGGGACCTCGAACACCGGCCGCTCCAGGAGGTCCTGGAGCTCCCGCCATACGGCTCGATGGTCGTCGAGGCCGAGCGTCGCGGGGAACCCCACGGTCTCTCCGGGCTCCACTCGGGACAGAAGTTCGGACGCGACGGCCTTGCGAAAGCCGGGCTCCTCGAACTGGCGGGCGTAACCCAAGGGGTTCACGTCGGCCTCGTCGCCCGGATCCCTGAGCTCGACGGCCCGGGCCTCCACGGCCGCGCCAAACGGGAGTTTGGCCTGCGAGAGGTTCTCGGCCAGATAGGCCGGGTAGAAATCCTTCAGGGCCCGCAGCCCCACGAACGCGAACCGCCCGCCGGCCCGAAGGTCGCCTCCGGCCATGGCCTCCGACACGAGCGCCGTCGGCTTTGCCACGCCGACGGCCGTTGGAACGAGGAGGTTCTCGTCGAGGGATCCCGTGTAGGAGATGGCCGGGATCCGCTCCCGGAGCCAGTCCATGCTCGCCGCCACGATCCGTGGAGACAGTCGGGCATAGGGGTGGTCGGGGCGCTCATCCGTGAAGGCAGGGAGCGCCCGGGCCGGGCTCTCCACCAGGTCCGGCGCGTACCCCAGGACGTCGATGGAGGCGGGCGCGAGGTGGGTCGCGCCGACCCCCTTGGCCACTAAGGTCGTCGAAAGGCCTCCCTCGGCCAGGCGGATAGCCGCGGTCAGTCCGGCGAGCCCAGCTCCGATCACGACGGCGTCGGCGCTCATGCGGGCAGGTGACCCACGTCGAGGAGGCCCTGGAAGATCCAGTCGTCCAGCCGGGCCTGCCGGAGCTGGTCCCCGTACAGGATGGGCTGCACGCCCTTCCACCGCTCCTGGAGGAAGTCCAAAAGGGAACCGTTCGCGGCGAGCGCCGGGATCCGTTCGACCTGGTGGAGGATCCCGGTGGCTCGGTAGATGCAGAACCCGCCCTGGCACGGCCCCATCCCCAGGCGCACGGTCCTTCGGATGTCGTCCAGGTCGGTGGTGGCCCGGCGGCTCATGGCCTCCTCCAGGCGCCGCCGGGGGATCATCTCGCACTCGCAGATCAACTGATCCCGGTGGAGGTTCTCTTCGCGCGCGGCCACGCGCGCGCCCAGCCAGTAGAATCGCCGGTCCTCGGAATCGGGGAGCGGCTCGTGGGCCGTGCGGCAGGCCTGGTCGACCCGGAGCTCCGCACACAGAACGTCCACGGTGTCCTCCGCCATCAGCCGGAACGTGCAGAACTTCCCCCCGGTGATCGTGAGGAACCGCTCGAGGCCGTCCCGGGTCCGGTGGTTCAAGAGCGTGTGGGCCCGGGTCACATCGCGCGTGTCGGTCCCTTCCGCCTTCTCCTGGAACAGGGGACGAACCCCGCCCCACACCCTGAGCGCTCGGGCCTCTCGGAACCCGGGAACGAGGTTCTCCCCGGCGTCGAGCATCTTCTGAACCTCGTCGCGGGTGATCTCCCAGTCGTCGGGGTCGGCCACCTGCTCGTCCGTGGTGCCGATCACGGAGACCGTGCGGATCGGGACGATGATGTCCCCGTCGGCCGGCATCTCGCACCGGTTCACCACCGTGTTCACCAGCCGGTGGTTCATGGCGATCATGATCCCTTTGCCGGGGAGGATGGTGACCTCGCAGCCCGCCATCGCGGCAATCCTCCCGGCCCATGCGCCTGCGGCGTTCACCACGAAGTCGGCGTGGATCTCCATCTCCCCGCCGCCGCGGTGGTCCTCGACGACCGCACCCTTCACCGCGGAATCCTCCACGACGAGGCGGAGAACCTCGTGGTAGGGGAGGATCTTGGCCCCGCGGGCCATGGCCGACCGGGCGCACCCCCACACGGTCTTCCAGGAGTCGACCGAGGCGTCGGGCACGATGAAGGCCCGAGTGATCCGGGGGTTCAGGCGAGGCTCCCGGCGTATGGCCTCCGCGACGGGGATCTCCTCCACCGGGACGTCGGCGCCCCGGCATCCTTCCACGAACCGGTCGGCGTACGCCGGGTCGTCGATGGGGGTCGTCACGAACAGCCCGCCGGTGTCCTCGATGCAGTCGGCGGCGATCTCGCGGAGGACGCGGTTCTCGTGGATGCACTCCAAGGCGGCCTTGGGGTCCTTCACCACGTACCGGCCGCCCGAGTGCAGGAGCCCGTGGAACCGTCCGGTCGTCCCCGTGGCCAGGTCACCCCGGTCCACCAGGACGGTGGACAAACCACGCATCGCGGCATCGCGCGCCACGCCGACCCCGGTGGACCCTCCCCCGATGACGAGGACATCCGCCTGAAGCGTGGCCATCGCCGGGCCTCAGCTCCACCCGATGAGCGCGTGCCGCGGGTGGAGAGCGGAGTTCATACCACCATCTTCGCACCCACCGTCGAAACGGCGAGAGCGGATGAGGGTCTCAGTGCTCGTGCTCGTCCTGTCCCTCGGCGAAGGTGCCCTTGTGCTCCTTCTCGCCTCCGTGTTCCTTCTCTTCCTGCCCCTTGGCGAAGTCGGGGTGGGCATGCTTGTCGTGCTGCTCCTCGTCCTCCTGTCCCTCGGCGAAGTCGCCCTTGTGATGCTCCTCCGGGTGCTCGGCCTCTTGGCCGGCCGCGAAGTCGCCCTCCTGATCGTCCTTCATCGTTCCCTCCCTTCGGAAGGGACTTCTCATCGGGAGCTGCCCGGGGAACAGTCTCCCCGGGCACGGGCTCCGTTACTGCCTCACTCGACCCAGTCGAAGGTCCGGGTGACGGCCTTCTTCCACTGCTTGTACTCCCGCTCGACCTCGGCCTTGTCCATCTTGGGGCTCCAGTCCTTGTCCTTGCCCCAGTTGGCCCGGAGGTCGTTCACCTCCTTCCAGAACCCGACGGCCAGGCCCGCGGCGTAGGCCGCGCCCAGCGCCGTGGTCTCGGCCACGCTCGGCCGGATCACCGGCACGCCGAGGACGTCGGCCTGGAACTGCAT